>JAJBTC010000132.1 GCA_020861095.1 Bacteroides sp. | reverse complement strand
CGTCCAACCCACATAGTGTGCATCTCTGCAATTTCTGTATTCCTTTTCTTATATATTTTTTGTTCCTATGTCTATAAAAAGAAAACCTGTCCAATCAGACAAAAGTAATTTCAATCGTAAATTGTACATCGTCAAATCGTCAATCTCTTGACATATCCTGTCTGCTCCACCAGTTGTTGTTCCTGGTCGGAGACTATCCATCCGATCAATTTCTGCACGTTTTCAGAAGGCTGGCTCAGGGTGATGGCATAGAAATCAATTGTAAACGGGTAAGTGCCGTTCATTATATTTTCTTTATGAGGGGCTATGCCATCTATTTCCAAAAGGCGGATCGTCTGGTTGGCCACCATCTTTTGTGTAAAGAACAAAAAGGAATATCCCAACGCGTTCTGACTGTTCCGGTAAGTAGAGGTCAGGTCGATGATTTCGCCCATGCCCATTACCTCTTTGTTCTCAGGAGCGGGCATCAGAGGAACCTCTCCCATGATGTGTTCCAGCATGGTCTGGCTACCGCTTCCCGCAGGACGTTGAAAGGGAAGTATCTTTTTGTTTTTTCCTCCTATTTCTTTCCAGTGGGTCGTTTTTCCGGAGTAGATGTCACGGATATCCCGGGAAGAAAGTGAGACTACGGGATTGTCTTTGTGTACGAAAAAGACAAATGCTTCTTTACCGATCGGTGTCAGCAGAAACGTATTCCCTTTTTCTCTGACCTCTTCCCACTGCTCCCGGGAGGGTTGCGCACAGAATATGATATCTGCTTCTCCTGTCAACAAGCTTTCAAATGCTCTCGGGGTAGAACCTCCCCACACATATCTGATCGAATCATTCTCTGTCAGGTATTCCGGATAAGTCGCTTCGGCAAAGGCGGCATACAGCGGATAGAGAGCCGTGGCTCCGTGCATGACCGGCAGGGGAGGTTCGAGTTGCAGAGTAGCCTCTTCCTCCAGTCGGGCCAGGAGCGCACTATGGGTAAAAGGGGCATAGGCTGTCAGGTCGAAGTCTTCGCGCAACCGGGGGATCTTGTTTTTCTGATATTTCTGGTATGCATATCCTGCCGGAAAAAGAGGGGCAGAGAACAACAGCAAAAGCAAAGCAAACTTCATCCATCGGGGCAATTGGACCACACAGCACCAGCCGATCAGCCAACCGATCAGCAACACGGTATATACCAGCAGGAAAGGAAAGTAAAAATCAATATCACCTGTCAACGCAGAGAGAATCGTTCCTACACAAAGAATCAGTAACAAGATCAGAGACAGGAAGAATGTCAACAACCATTTGAAACCGCGTGTCGCACCCAATCTCACTCTCCATAGCACCATTTCCATAAACAGCACCCCTATTCCAATGAAAAACCCCCATTGGGGGATGTGGTACAGACGGACGGAAAAGGTCAACATCCAACAAATAAACACCCAGGAAAAGGTGATCCATACGGCCATCTGAAGTTTTTCTTTATATGTTTTTTCCTTTTTGTCTGTCATCCTCAGTAGGTGTTTTTTATGTAATGCGGAAGAAAGGGTTCCGGGCAAACTTACATAAAAAAAGGTAATTATAAGCATAGCTGATAGAAATTAAAGATCTCATGTAGAGAAGACATGTTAGAAACAGGTTCTCTACATACGTATATCGTGGAGACGCAATTATGTGTCTCTACATGTGCATGACGACCTGAGAATATAGGTTTTCAATCGTAAATCGTACATCCGTAAATCGTACATCAAATAATTCTTATACATTTGTAGGTTATCTGAAAACAAAGAATGCCTATGCAACTTCAGACTTTCGTAGATCTACCTGCTCTTCCCTCACCCATCGGGCATCGGGATAAGATCCTTCTGATGGGTTCCTGCTTTGCCGAGAATATGGGAAGGCTGTTGGCTGAACACAAATTTGACTGTGACCTCAACCCGATGGGCATACTCTATAATACCCTTTCTGTGGCGCAGGCCTTGGAAGAGATACGTCTGCTCCGTGAATACCGTGCGGAAGATCTGTTCCACCATCGGGAAGCCTGGCATAGTCCGCTGCATCACGGTTCTTTCTCAGACAGCGAGCCCGAAACTGTGCTGCAAAGGATCAACAGCCGCATCCGCCGGGCAAACACATACCTGCGGGAGGCATCTTGGTTAGTACTTACCCTGGGAACCTCCTGGGTGTATGAGTCTGCCCTTTCGGGCCAGGTAGTAGGCAATTGTCACAAGCTGCCCGAGAAAGCATTCGTCCGGCGGCGTCTGTCCGTCGGTGAGATCACTGGACGATTTGCATCGCTGATCGCTGATCTGCACCAACTGAATCCCGGGTTGCGTTTGCTGTTTACAGTGAGTCCCATACGTCATATCCGAGACGGCATGGTCGAAAACCAGCTCAGCAAGTCTACGCTGCTGCTGGCTGTGAATGAACTGCAACGTACCTTTCCCGGTCAGGTATTTTATTTCCCTGCCTATGAGATCGTGATGGATGAGTTGCGCGACTATCGGTACTATGCCGAAGACATGCTGCACCCTTCCGCGCTGGCCGTGCGTTACATCTGGGAACGCTTTGTAGAGACGTGTCTCTCTCCGGCCTCCCGGGAGCTTATGAAACAGTGTCAGGAGATACAACGTTCCTTAGAGCATCGGCCTTTCCGCCCGCGATCCGATGAGTATAAGAGTTTTTTAAGGAAAATATTGTTAAGAATTGACCAACTTAACGAGGAATATCCGTACTTAGACTTTAAAAATGAAAAGGAGATATGTCATACACGATTGAATCCGTAGCGGAAAAACTGGGGGCACGCAGGATCGGAACCCATCCTGCGACGGTGACCTGGCTATTGACCGACAGCCGTTCGCTGAGTTTTCCGGAGGAGACACTGTTCTTCGCGCTGAATACCAAACGCAACGACGGTGTCCGGTATATACCTGACCTGTATACCAGAGGGGTGCGCAACTTTGTGATATCCGAGCAGCACGCCGCGTGGCTCAAAGAGGGGCTGGAACAGGAAGTGGTCTCTTTTACTTATTACCCGGATGCCAATTTCCTGATCGTACCACATGTGCTGAAGGCCTTGCAACGGTTGGCGGAGATGCACCGGGAGGAGTTCCATATTCCCGTGATCGGTATCACGGGCAGCAACGGGAAGACCATCATCAAAGAGTGGCTGCATCAGTTGCTCAGTCCGGACTGGGTAGTGGTGCGGTCGCCCCGGAGCTACAATTCACAGATAGGGGTGCCGCTTTCGGTATGGCAACTGAATGCGGAGGCCGATCTGGGCATCTTCGAAGCCGGTATTTCCGAGATGGGAGAGATGCGTGCTTTACACAATATCATACGTCCCACAATCGGTATCCTCACCAATATGGGCGGTGCTCATCAGGAGAATTTCTTCTCGTTGCAGGAGAAGTGTATGGAGAAACTCACCCTGTTCAAGGATTGCGATGTAGTGATCTACAACGGCGATGACGAGCTCATCAGCAACTGTGTCTCCAAAGCGATGCTCTCTCCCCGCGAGATAGCCTGGAGCCGCTACGATATAGACAGACCTTTGTATATCAGTAAGATCGATAAGCAGGAAGACCATACCCTGATCTCCTATCGCTACCTGGCCATGGACAATACGTTCCGTATTCCCTTTATAGACGATGCTTCCATCGAAAACGCCCTGCATTGCTTAGCTGCTTTGCTGTATATGATGCTTCCGGCAGAGAAGATAACCGAGCGCATGCCTCTGCTGGAACCTATAGCCATGCGTCTGGAGGTGAAGCAAGGGAAGAACAATTGCCTCCTCATCAACGATAGCTACAATTCCGATCTGGTCTCTTTGGATATCGCCCTGGGTTTCCTGGAACGGCGTGCCGTGACCAAAGGTCTCAGGAAGACCCTTATTCTCTCGGATATCTTAGAGACCGGACACAGTGTCACCACCCTCTACCGCAAAGTGAGTCAGCTGATGCAGAGCCACGGTATTGATAAGTTGATCGGGGTAGGGCCCGATCTGCTTTCCAGTGCTTCCCGGTTCGAAACGGAAAAACATTTCTTCCGCAGCACCGAACGGCTGCTGGAGGCCCTTCGCAACGGCAGCTTGCACATAGAAAATGAGATCATCCTGATCAAAGGTGCCCGTTCCTATCGCTTCGACCGCATCACAGAGGTGCTCGAAGAACGCGTGCATGAGACCATCCTGGAGGTAGACCTGGGAGCGATGGTCGACAATCTCAATCATTTCCGCGGCAAGCTGCTTCCTGCTACCCGGGTGATGTGTATGGTGAAGGCCTCGGCCTACGGTGCCGGTTCGTACGAGATAGCCAAGACCTTGCAGGAGCACCGCGCCGATTACCTGGCGGTAGCCGTGGCAGACGAAGGTACGGAACTCAGGCAGGCAGGCATTACTGCCTCTATCATCATTATGAATCCGGAACTTTCGGCCTGTAAGACTATGTTCAATCACAAGCTGGAACCGGAGGTCTATAACTTCCATCTGCTCGATGCCATGATCCGGGCAGCGGAGCGGGAGGGGATCACTCATTTTCCGATCCATGTGAAATTAGATACGGGCATGCACCGGTTAGGTTTTGAACCGCATGAGGTGCCCGAACTGATACGCAGGCTGAAGGCACAGAACGCGCTCATCGTCCGTTCCGTCTTCTCTCATCTGGCGGCCAGTGACGATCCTGGATTAGATGAGTATACCCGCAGACAGATCCGTCTTTTCGAAGAAGGCTCTGCCGCTTTGCAGGAGGCTTTCCCTCACAAGATCCTGCGGCATATCTGCAATTCGGCAGCGATCGATCGCTTCCCGGGGGCTCAGTACGACATGGTCAGACTCGGAATCGGGCTGTATGGCATCAATCCGGTAGACAATTCCATGATCCACAATGTCAGTACCCTGCGCACTACCATCCTGCAGATCAAAGAGGTACCGGCGGGAGAGACAGTCGGATACAGCCGCAAAGGAGTATTGACCCGCCCTTCCCGCATCGCGGCACTACCCATCGGATATGCCGACGGACTGGAACGCCACTTAGGCAACGGCAGGGCCTATTGCCTGGTGGGAGGCGAAAAAGCGCCCTATGTAGGGAATATCTGTATGGATGTCTGTATGGTGGATATCACCGGTATCGACTGCAAAGAGGGAGATCCCGTGATCATCTTCGGAGACGATCTGCCCGTTACCCGATTGGCCGAAGCCATGGATACCATTCCGTACGAAGTGCTGACGGGTATCTCGGCACGGGTCAAAAGGGTGTACTACCAGGAATGAAGGGATTTACGATTGGACGATTTACAATTTACGATTGAAATTACACATACTCTAACCACCGATAGCATCTACCTGTAGAGATGCATAGTTGCGTCTCCATAGTTGCGTCTCCGTAATATATATATATTCCTTTTCTTATCTGTGCTTTTGTTCTTCTGTCTGATAAACACATATAAACAGACAAAAGAACATAAGAACAAAAGAAGAAAGAGAAAACCTTTCCAATCAAACAAAAGTAATTTCAATTGTAAATCATTCAATCGTAAATCCCTTGTTTTTCCTTTTATTTGCTCTGCGGAATGAAAAAAAACGTAAATTGTATGACTGCCCCGTCGAATCTTTTATCTTTGCAGAAAGTAATGTTACGAATCTCATTCAATAAATAAGAAAGATGACAAACCTATTTGTATTATTGATCCTGCCCCGCGGGTCCGAATGGATCGTTATCGCACTGTTGATCCTGTTGCTTTTCGGAGGTAAGAAGATACCTGAACTGATGAAAGGACTTGGTAAAGGTGTGAAGAGCTTCAAAGATGGAGTCAATGAAGCGAAAGCGGAAATAAACAAGGCAAAAGAAGAACTGGAAGAAGAACCGATAGACTCTGATAAGAAATAGCGGCAATGGCAGAAATGACTTTCTGGGATCATCTGGATGAACTGAGAAAGGTACTGTTCCGTGTTATTGGCGTATGGCTTGTGTTGGCGATAGGCTATTTTATTGCCATGCCCTGGCTGTTCGACCAGGTGGTACTTGCGCCTTGTCACAACGACTTCGTATCCTATTCTTTTCTGCGTTGGATCGGTAATACCTTGCATCTGACAGATGAATTCTTTACACAAGAGTTTGAGATCAAGCTGATCAACATCAACCTCGCGGCTCCTTTCTTTATACATATTTCCACGGCTTTCTGGATGTCGGTGGTCACGGCTGTGCCTTATCTCTTCTTTGAGGTATGGAAGTTTATCAGTCCGGCTCTTTTCCCCAACGAACAGAAAGGCGTACGTAAGGCATTGGTCTTTGGAAGCATCATGTTCTTCCTGGGCGTGTTGCTGGGCTATTTTATGGTATACCCTTTGGCCCTGCGGTTCCTTTCTACTTATCAGCTCAGTGCGGACATCGTCAACCAGATCTCGCTGAATTCCTACATAGATAACTTTATGATACTCATACTCTGTATGGGACTCGCTTTTGAACTTCCTCTGGTCACCTGGCTGCTTTCCCTGCTGGGAGTGGTCAATAAGTCGTTCCTGCGCAAGTACCGCCGGCACGCGATCGTACTGAATGTGATACTGGCCGCGGTGATCACTCCTACGGGAGACCCCTTTACACTCAGTGTAGTAGCTATACCTTTGTGCCTGTTGTATGAATTCAGTATACTGATGATCAAAGACAAACCCCAGGAGGAAGAAGAAACCTCTGTGCAGTAAGTCTTTGAAGCAGAAGTTACCGGATGATATAATAGCTGTTCTGCTGATTAATATTCGGTCTTTCGGTGGGACCCACACAGAGGGAATGGGGAGTAGTTGCTGGTCATAGATACCTCTGTATAGAATAAAAAGTTCGTTTTATCTCTCACCTCTCACCTTTTTGAAGTTATCACACCTATTATCAGATAGATAAGAAGGTGATAGATGGAAATAGTTTACGTGTTTATCTCTCACCCATCTCTTATCTCTCACCCTTCCTTTTCAAAAGCAGAGGTCGTAAATCAGTATGTGTCCAGTAATCTGGTAAGTGTTTGTTTCACAGGGATTAAAACGGATCGTTATGCGTTTTTTTATATGGATGCAGGCAGCTATGGAGAACCTGTTCCGGTATAGCAGACTAATCGGCAAAAGCGGGATCTTGTTGTCTTTGGTATGTTTTATAACAGGTTGTTCCCCTGTGTTTTTCCATAAATAGTTGTTGTACATTCCAGTATAATTGTGTATCTTTACCTATGGTAGGTGAGTTGTCCCATCTCGTGAAACGATTGATTTCACGGGCTGGGACAATTGGTTTCACGCGGTGGGATAAGAAGTTTCACGGCATGGGATCAGTTGCCTTCCATGCTTTCGTCAGTGGGCCTGCTGTAAGTTTGCAGCCGGATCCCATAGTATAAACCTTTAAAACCCTGTAAACTATGTCTGCTATCTATGATTTCAAGCCGGTTCCGGGCCAGGACCCGGATCAGGAAAATCCTTTGTTGCATCCTTATCTGATCTCTGCGGGTACCGTTCCCTATCGCAAGATCCTGGAAGAGATCTGCCGTGCTTCTACCCTTACTGTGGCTGATCTGGAAGGTGCGCTCACAGCTTTAAGTGAATATGTGCTTCGCTACCTCAATTATGGTTACCGGGTAGAACTGGGGCATTTCGGTTATTTCTCCGCGGGTATCAAAGCCGACCGTCTGATCCGTGACCGCAGGGAGGTACATTCGATCTCTGTCCGTTTTGATAGTATCCATTTCCGCGCTTCTTCTTCTTTTCGCAAGCAGCTGAACGGTAAGTTGCGTCTGGCTCGTTCGGGGAATCATCGTGTCCGTTCTTCCAAGCTGAGTGATGCGGAATGTCGCGGGCTATTGCTGGCTTACCTGGAAGATCATCCCTTCATCACACGTACGGAGTATTCCGCCCTGACGGGAAAATTGAAAAATACGGCCATTCGCCAGTTGCGCCGTTTCATTGCCGAAGGTGTGATTCTCTGCAGAGGCAGCCACAACCACTTGCGGTATATGCTCCCAGACAGGAAATAAACGGATCCGAGGCAAGAGATTTACGATTTGACGATTTACAATTTACGATTGAAATTACAGAAAGAATATGTTTGTAAATCCTTATGCGTAACATTTTATATGCAAACATACGAGACGCAAAGAGATTTACGATTGGACAATTGACGATGTACAATTGAAATTACATTTTATAAATCTCAATACATTACATTTTAGATGCAAACATACGAGACGCATACTTGCGTCTTCCGGCGTGCGTCTCTACGGGTAGATGATGATAACGTCAGTCTATTCGTCTATCCAATCGTACATCGTAAATCAGTCAATCGTAAATCTATTTGTGTCTCTACAGGTAGATGTCCACAGGGGAGTACTCCAAATCTTAAATCAGTCAATCATACATAAAAAAGCCTGTTCTTCTTTCGGAGCATCCTCTCTTTTTGCTAATTTTGTAGGATGAAATCCCGGACTGAACAACAATATACCGCTTTGATAGAGATGTGCCACGCAGAAGAAGAGACTCTTTTCGTCTGTTACAGGCAACTCCGGGAGTTGGTCGAGCGTCTGTGCCGGGAACAGATGGAAGATGATACGTTACAGATGACCGATCTGGCTGCCCGTATCAGTTTTGTGGCTTCTAAAGTGGGGCTTTCGTACAGGATGCAGAACCGCCTGCATACCTTCCGGCTCCATTCCAACGCGGTGCTCAATATGCGTGAGCAACCCTGCCGCGGGAAGTTGGTCAGAGATGTGGGTACGGTTGCCTGGTTTATCCGTACACTTACCGGCGTACCTGTACCGTCAGACCTGGAACCTTTGCTTCCGCAGGCAGAAAAGGAGACTGCCGCCCAGGTGCAACTATCCGGACGTATCCGGCGCATGAGGGTCTGTTTTCAGTATGCAGATGATACTTTTCTGTATGTATTGCCGGTAGAGAGCATATCGCATGAGTTGTTGCAGGTGCGTTATCACATTGCAGGTACAAATGATGAATTTACCGAAACCTGCCGGTTGCTATGGCCACACGCTCAACTCAATCTGCTGGATATACACATACGGACAGATGGCACCTTAGTACCCGGTTTTATCGTTCTGGAACCCGATTACCTGATAGATATCAGTTCCCTTGCCGAGTGTTACCGGGATTTCGGGCATCATCCTGCCAATTACCTGCTGGCCCGTTTGCAGCCCTCCCGCAATACCATCCCTTTGCTGACAGGTAATATAGCCAACCTTTTTCTGGACGAGTGGATACATGCGGAGAAAGATCCGGAATATATTCCCTCTATGAAGAAGGCCTTCCGGCACTATCCCTTAGAAATTGCCGCCTGTCGCGAGTTGTATGACCGGAGCAGAGAGCAGGAGTTTGTCCGGGATTGCAGGCAGCATTTCGAACACATCCGGGACACGGTGAAGGATCTTTTTCCCCGGGTCGGTTATGCCTTAGACCGGGAAGATGCGGTACTGGAACCCTCCTATATCTGTGAGGCGCTGGGGTTGCAGGGCCGTCTCGACTATATGCAAAGAGATATGAGTGCCTTCATAGAGATGAAGTCCGGTAAAGCCGATGAATACAGTCTGCCCGGCAAAGTGGAGCCCAAAGAAAATCACCGGGTGCAGATGCTGCTTTATCAGGCGGTGCTGCAATACTCTATGGGACGGGACCATCGGGAAGTAAGGGCTTATCTGCTCTATACGCGTTATCCGCTGCTCTATCCGGCCCGCTCTTCCTGGGCATTGGTACGGCGTGCCATCGACCTGCGCAACCGCATTGTCGCGGGAGAATATCAGGTGCAACGCAAGAGCAACGTGGCCTATACCGCTCTGCGGCTGGCGGATATTCATCCTCAGGTACTCAATGAAAAGGGTATGGCCGGACGTTTCTGGGAGCAATACCTGGCTCCCTCTATATGGGCCGTGAAAGAGAAGATCGATGCCCTGCCGCAGACCGAGAAGAACTATCTGTACGCGGTGTATACCTTCTTAGTCAAGGAACTCTATACGGCAAAGTCCGGCGATACGGACCAGCCCGGACGGCGGGGAGCCGCTTCTCTGTGGCTCTCTACCTGGGCCGAGAAGTGCGAGTCCGGTGAGATCCTGTACGATCTGCGTATCCGGGAAAACCGGACCGATGATCCTGCCTGTCCGTGTCTGTCGCTTTCCCGCGTGCCCTTGTCGCCGGCAGAAGGAGTGCCGGAGGGACTGCCTAATTTTCGTCAGGGAGATGCCGTGGTTCTTTACCGGCGTGACGACGAAGACCAGAATGTTACGTGTCAGATGATATTCAAAGGCACCCTGGAATCCATCACTACCGGAGAGGTCAGACTCCGCTTGCGATCGGTGCAGCAGAACCGGAACGTACTGCCGGAAGAAGGGAGGTACGCGCTCGAGCACGATACCTTAGACGGTGGTTTCCGTGGAATGTTCCAGGGACTAAGTATCTATGCCCAGGCCGATCCGGACCGGCGGAAATTGCTGCTGGGGCTGCGGGAACCGGAGTTTGACCCCTCCGCGGATGCTGTAGTCTGTGAAGCCTCTGACGACTTTATCCGGGTGGTATGTAAAGCCCGGGCCGCCCGGGATTATTTTCTTCTGGTAGGACCTCCGGGTACCGGAAAGACCTCTCGTGCGCTGCGGCAAATGGTAGAGACCTTTTACCGGGAAGATCAGGCACAGATCCTTTTGCTCGCCTATACCAACCGCGCGGTAGATGAGATCTGTAAGTCGTTGGATAGTATCGTGCCGGAGATCGGCTACATACGTATCGGAAATGAACTTTCCTGCGATCCGGCCTACCGCAGGCATTTGCTGGAGCATCGTCTGAAGGATTGTGCCACGCGCGCGGATGTTCTTCGCACCCTGGGACAGTGTCCGATAGTTGTGGGTACGGTGGCTTCTGTCTCTGCCAAACCGGATCTGTTTCGCGTAAAGAGTTTTGATGTCGCTATTATTGACGAGGCTTCTCAGATCCTGGAACCTCAGTTGCTGGGTATCTTGTGTGCGCGCGACGAAGCGGACAAGAACGTTATCGGGAAGTTTATCCTGATCGGTGATCACAAGCAGTTGCCGGCGGTGGTGTTGCAGTCTGCTGTTACCTCGGAGGTGGAGTGCGACGGGCTGAAACAGCTGGGGATCTCTAATTTCCGGGAGTCTCTTTTTGAACGTTTGTATCGCAGACTACACACGACTGGTAACCACGATCCCGCGGTGGTCCGACGGTCCTGTGATATGTTGTCTAAGCAGGGACGTATGCACCCCGAGGTTGCCTCTTTTGCCAATACCTATTTCTATCAGGGATTGCTTGCCTCAGTGGGTTTGCCGCATCAGGTGGAGGAACTGCCTGTACACCGGATAAGGGAAGGACACTATTCTTCTCTTCTGAGAAGGCGCGCTTCTTTTATCCCTTCCGTACCTGAAAAGATCGCCATGAAAACCAATCATTCGGAAGGACAGATCGTGGCCGGACTGGCTAAGGAAATCTACGGCTTGTATGAAGCAGAAGGCTTTGATCCGGATCGTACGCTGGGCATCATTACTCCTTACCGCAGTCAGATCGCCCTCATCCGGCGCTACCTGGCAGACACGGGTATTGCCGCGCTCGATCGTATATTGGTGGATACGGTAGAACGTTTCCAGGGGAGTGAGCGGGATGTGATCATCTACTCGTTCTGTGTCAATCATGTTTTTCAGCTGGATTTCCTTTCCAGTCCGATGGAAGAGAATGGGCAGAAAATAGACCGTAAACTCAATGTCGCCCTTACCCGGGCACGCAAACAATTGTTTGTTACCGGTGTGCCTGAACTGTTGCGTGAAGACCCTCTTTACTGCGAATTGCTGCATAAATTAGGCGAATAGGGCCTCAGAACGCTGTTTTTTTACAGTTATTAATTTTTATTCTTTCTTTATGTAATTCATTAACACCTTTATATTTCCCAAACCTCTATATTTGCAATACGTTTTTTTCATAGAGATTTAGATTTAAGGTTAGAAGAATTGTGGAAGTCGTGAGACTTCCCTTTTTTTAAAAAGGCTTGTCTTCCTTGTATAGGGAGGTAGCCTGAAAAAGCCCCTTCGAGAGAAGAGGCTTTTTTATTTACGATTTACGGATTTACGATTTACGATTGAAATTACTTTTATTTCATTGGACAGGTTTTCTCCTTATTAATATATGTTCTTATGTTCTTTTGTCTGTTTGTATCTCTTTTATCAGACAGAAGAACAAAAGAACATAAGAAGAAAGATAAAATGTGTTGGATGACATCTATTTACGAGTTATGAATCAGAACTTATAACCTCTTATCTGTTCTTTTTTCTATTTGCCTGGGCATAGCCACCAGACTATGGGATTATTTCCTCTTTATAGACTGGATGTACTCGATCTTATATCCTGCTCCTCTTAGGGGAACACAGAGAATAGACTGGTATAAGACCTCAGTAACGGGTTGGTATGAAACACAAGTATCAGGCAGGTGTATAGCTGGGAATCGAAAAACAGGAAATACAAAAACTGCTGATCTCTTAGCCTGAAGGCTCTGTCACTTTGGGGCGGTTTAGTAAAGAAGAAGGTATCCTCATTGGAGGATACCTTCTTTTTTATATTTATAAAATTAATGTCACTATATTAGTTTACAACAATAGGTTTGTATTTAGGTACCAGCGTTTTCATTACAATCCAGCCGATGAGGTAAGCTACGGCACAGAAGCCAAATACAATGGCATATCCGGTGCTCTTGGTACCCCAGGCCATTTCGCTGTAGTCGAACAGAATACCGCTACCTTTATTAATGAAGAAAGAACCGATACCACCGGCCATACCGCCGATACCTGTGATCGTAGCAATTGCAGATTTCGGGAACATATCTCCTACAGTGGAGAATATATTCGCAGACCATGCCTGGTGAGCGGAACCTCCGATGGCTATCAGTAAAATAGGGATCCAATAGCCATATCCACCCAAGGCTTCTACGTGTCCCAACGGTTGTGCGAGTAATACAACTAACGGGAAGAAAGCAATGATCAGCATCGCACGCATACGACCCGCATAGGGGTCCATTCCTTTGTTGATAAAGTAGGTAGGGAATTTACCACCGAATATGGAACCTGCTACTGTGATGGTATAAAGAACAGCAATAGGAAGAGCAATGTCGGTTCCTGTCATCTGGTATTCTGCTTTCAGATAAGCTGGTGTCCAGAAAAGGAAGAACCACCATACACCGTCAGTCATAAATTTACCAAAAGCAAACGCCCAGGTCTGTTTGTATTTCAGACAGTCCAGATAAGAGAGTTTCGGACCTTTCTCTGTCGTTTCTGCCTGCACGGGAGTTTCGACATCATCCTGAAGAATATAATTTCTTTCCGCATCATTCATCCGTTTGTTGGATCTGGGATCTTCATAGAGCCACAGCCAGAAAATCAACCAGATAAAACCTACCGCACCTACTACGATAAAGGCGGTCTCCCATCCCCAGAATTCAGCCATAACGGGTACGGAAAGTGGGGCCACAATGGCTCCTACGTTCGCACCGGAGTTAAAAATACCGGTTGCGAAGGCGCGGTCACGTTTCGGGAAATACTCTGCGGTAGCTTTGATCGCGGCAGGGAAATTTCCTGCTTCTCCGAAGGCAAGTACAATGCGGGCAATAACGAACATGATCACACTTACAGTAGCAATTGTTGCAACGACGGCAGGATCGGTCGCTGCTCTCAGCGCATCCGCATCAGGCAGGCCGGTTCTCCACTCTGTAGCAAGCCCGCAGAGTGCATGTATAATAGCACCGAGCGACCAGATAGCAATGGTCCAGGCATATCCTTTCTTAGTTCCGAGTCTGTCTACAAAACGGCCGGCTACCAGCATGGATATCGCATAGGCCAGTGAGAAGATGGCCGTAATGGTTCCGTAATCACTGTCGGTCCAATGGAATTCTTCTGCCAATAAAGGTTGTAACAAAGAAAGAACCTGGCGATCCAGATAGTTGATAGTTGTCGCGGCAAAAAGCAGAGCGCAAATCGTCCACCTGTAGTTCGTCATCTTTTCATTTACTTTCTGAAATGTACTCATGATATTCGATTTAAAATTAATTAGTTTTATTTCTGGTGCCAAAAATAGAGAATATTTGATGGAACGGACTACAAATATTGACTAATTTGGTGCACAAATTGTCCGATTCTTATCAATTTCGTACAAAAGTAGCATAAAATCCAGTAAAACCCGGCGTTGGCGTACACGTAAATCTAATTATTACACGTGTTCGAACTAAAACTACACGTATAATTGGTAAAATAGGTCTATTTTTGTCCCGGTGCGGAATGAATCTACATACCTATTAAAAACTCAGACAAAGAATGAATAAAATGATTCGTAAGATTTGTATGGTTTCCCTTCTGGCCATAGCCTTCCCGGTTGTCGCCCAGCAAGTGAATAAGCAGTTGCCGTGGTCGGTGCGTATGACTGAATCGGAAATGATCCGTTGCCCGGAATCGTGGCAGCTTGATTTCCAGCCCCGGCTGAAGTGGGACTACTGTCACGGTCTGGAATTGCAGGCCATGATGGATGTGTATGACGCGTATGGCGATGAAAAGATCTACCAGTATGCCGTTGCTTATGCAGATACTATGGTACAGGCAGACGGGAGCATCCTGACCTATAACCCGGAGGAGTACAACATCGACCGGCTGAATCCCGGAAAGTATCTCTTCCGTGTATACGAACAGACCAAAGAAGAGAGATACAAAAAAGCGATAGACCTGCTTCGTGGTCAGCTGGATACCCATCCGCGCAACTACGACGGAGGGTTCTGGCACAAACAGATCTATCCCAATCAGGTATGGCTGGACGGTGTATATATGGGTTCTACCTTCTATGCGGAATATGCCTACCGCAACAACCAACCGGAGGATTATGCCGATGTGGTGAACCAGATCCGTATGGCGGCCCGTCATACGTATGATTCGCAGACCGATCTCTACAAACACGCTACGGACATCAGCCGTACGGAGCGTTGGGCACATCCGCAGACCGGACAGTCGGCTCATAGTTGGGGACGCGCCATGGGATGGTATACCATGGCTATCGTAGATGCGCTGGATTTCATCCCTACCCGTCAGGAGGGAAGGGATTCGGTGCTGGTGATCCTGGATCATATCGCCAGCCGGCTGAAAGACATACAGGATCCGGCGACCGGTACCTGGTATCAGGTGCTCGACCGCAGCGGAGATCCGGGCAATTACCTCGAATCTACCTGTACCACGATGTTTGTGTATTCACTGTTCAAAGCTGTGCGTAAGGGATATCTCGATCCTTCGTATCTGGAAGTCGCTATCAAAGGATATAAAGGTATCTTAGATACCTTCATTCAGGTAGATGATCAGGGAGTGGTCTCTATTACCAACTGCTGCGCGGTGGCCGGTCTGGGAGGGAAGAACTACCGTTCAGGAGACTATGCATATTACCTGAGTGAAACCGTACGCGACAATGACCCCAAAGCGGTAGGACCTTTTATCATGGCCAGCCTCGAGTGGGAAAATCTGCAGAAATTATGTCCTGAAATCCAATAATACACATGAAACGAAATTGTCTTTTTCTGGCCTTGTTGCTATGCATAGCCTGCTCCGCGGGAGCAAGGGAATACAGAGATACCCTGCGGGTAGCCCGTGACGGTAGTGGAGATTTCCGTACCCTAACGGAAGTGATGGAGGAGATACGTGCCTATATGGACTATAGGGTGACAGTCTACATCGGTAAGGGAGTGTACAAAGAGAAGTTAGTCATACCCTCCTGGCTTACGAATGTTCATTTCGTGGGAGAGGATCCCGAACAGACCATCATCACATATGACGACCATGCCAATATCAACAAAATGGGTACATTCCGTACCTATACCCTGAAGGTGGAGGGCAACGACATTACCTTCCGTAACCTTACCATTGAGAACAACGCGGCCCAGCTGGGGCAGGCGGTGGCACTGCATACCGAAGGAGATCGTCTGGTCTTTATCAACTGTCGTCTGCTGGGCAATCAGGATACGGTGTTCACCGGTTCGGCAGGCCGGCGTTTGCTGTTCAGGGACTGTTACATCGAGGGTACCACAGACTTTATTTTCGGACCGGCTACCGCCCTGTTCGAGAATTGCCGGATACACAGCAAACGCAATTCCTATATCACAGCAGCTTCTACTCCGGCCCATATCGCCTACGGCTATGTATTCAAAGAGTGTCTGTTGACAGCCGACCCTTCTGTAGACAAAGTATACCTGGGACGTCCCTGGAGACCCTATGCCGCCACCTTCTTTATTGATTGCGAAATGGGCGATCATATCATTCCGGCAGGATGGGACAACTGGCGCAATCCGGAGAATGAGAAGACTGCCCGTTATGCCGAATACAACAGTACAGGACCCGGTGCGAACGCAAAGGAGCGGGTAGGCTGGAGCAGACAATTGACACGCAAAGAGGCCGAAGCCTGTACACCGGAGAATGTATTCCGGGAGTGCAGTGACTGGCTGCCTGCTAAATGATTCCAAGTAACCGTAATCATTTACTTCTGACGTAATGATGCACTTGTAGAGAGACGAAGAGATTTACGATTGGACGATTTACGATTGAAAAAACAAATAGACTAACGTTATCATCTACGTGTAGAGACGCATATTTGCGTCTCCGCGGTGTACATATTCCTTTTCTTTTTTTACCAGACAAAAGAACAAAAGAACATAAGAAGAAAGATAAAATGTATAGAATACCATCTATCTACAAGTAAAGAGTAGTAACTCATAACTTAAAACTTATAACTCTTTTATGTTCTTTTGTTCTTCTGTCTAAAAAAGAAAACCTCTCCGATCAAATAAAAGTAATTTCAATCGTACATCGTCAATCGTCCAATCGTAAATCTTTCTTTATCTATCTCCCCGACAGGGTCAGCTTTGTAGGAAAGAGATGAATTTTTCCACCTAATACGACTTTTTTTCCACAGCGCCCCGAACATATTTTTATAATATTGCATCCGATAAGAAATAATAAAGTGTAACTACCATGAAAAATACGACCTTACTGTTTGTCTGCATACTCATTTTTTTGTTTGCCTGTCACACCCCCCGCCCGCACTCCGGTCCGGCTGCTCAGGGGTGGGAGATGGTAGACGAGATCTTGAAACATATTTCCGAGCCTGTTTTCCCGGATACCACCTTCCATGTAATGGAATATGGTGCCCGCGACGATAGTACATTCGACAGTCGCCCCGCCCTGCTGGAGGCGATCAACGCGTGTAATCTGGCCGGTGGTGGGAAAGTCGTAGTGCCCGCAGGAACGTATCTGATCAAAGGTCCGCTGGTGCTCAAGAGCCATGTCAACCTCCATCTGCAAGAGGGAGCCCGTTTAGAATTCTCTGCCGAGCCGAACGACTATCTTCCGATGGTACTTACTAAATGGGAAGGTACGGAGTGTTACAACTACTCTCCTTTTATCTATAGTTACCAGTGTGTCAATGTAGCCATTACCGGAAAAGGAGCGATCGATGGCAACGGAGCGGCTGTATTCAACACGTGGAAACCTTTAGAGAAGCCGGGCATGGATCGCCTGCGTCAGATGGGGAACGACAGTGTACCGGTCTACGAACGTGTATTCGGAGAGGGATGGTACCTGCGTCCCTGTATGATCCAGTTCTACGGTTGCAAAAATGTGATGGTAGAGGGAGTAAGTATCTATGATTCTCCTTTCTGGATCATTCACCCTGTATTCTGTGACAATGTGATCGTGCGGGGTGTATGCATTGACGGGCACAACTACAACAACGACGGATGTGACCCGGAATCCTCTACCAACGTACTGATCGAGAATGTAGACTTCAATGTGGGTGACGATGGTATCGCTATCAAGTCGGGGCGCGATCAGGACGGCTGGCGCATCGGTCAGGCTACGGAGAACGTTATCATCCGCAACTGCCGGTTCGCGCAGTGGGCCATCACTATAGGAAGTGAAATGTCGGGAGGAGTACGCAATGTCTTTATCGAAGATTGTCAGATAGACAGTTGTCGCAACGGGATCTATTTCAAATCCAACCTGGACCGGGGAGGCTTTTTTGAGAATCTGCACATGCGTCGCATCTCTGCTAATATCTGTCATTGGGGAGTGATCAACTTCCGTACCGACTATCACGGATACCGCGGTGGCAACTATCCGACCCGTTTCCGCAACATTACCATTGAAGATGTGACCTGCAACCGGGTGGATAGTGTGGCTATCCTGGCCAACGGCGTACCGGAGGCAAAGTTGTACGACATCACACTGCGCAACATCGAGGTGAAGCAGGCACCCAAAGCTACCCAGATGCAGAATATCGTGAACCTGATCTTGGACAATGTACGGGTAAACGGGAAGCTGATCACCCAAGAGAACGAATAATAATCTTCAAACCCTGTATACCAGATGAAACGCAATTCGTTTTTGATCCTTATCCTGTTCTTCACGCTGACGGCATTCCGTGCCGACCGGCCGGTGATAACTGTTTTTATGATCGGCGATTCGACCATGGCCGATAAGTCGTTGCAGGGGCAGAATCCCGAACGGGGCTGGGGGCATGTGCTGCCCGGCTTTTTCACGGAAGAGATACGGGTAGACAATCATGCCCAGAACGGTCGTAGTTCCAAAAGCTTTATCGATGAAGGACGCTGGGAGAACGTGATCTCTCAGGTGAAGAAGGGGGATTATGTATTTATCCAGTTCGGGCACAACGATGAGAAGCCCGACGAAGCCCGGCATACGGTTCCGGGAGGCTCGTTTGAGGATAACCTGCGCCGGTTTGTTCGGGAAACACGGGAAAAAGAAGGGATCCCTGTTCTTTTCAATTCCATCGTACGACGCAATTTCGTTGCCAATGAGAACGCCGTGCTTGAAGACGATATGCAGATCGAAGCCACAGGTTCGGATACGGAAGAGGGACTGACCCTGATCGACACACACGGTGCCTATCTGGATGCTCCGCGTCGGGTAGCCGAGGAACTGGGAGTGGCTTTCATTGATATGAATCGCATCACGCATGAATTGGTGGAAGGAATGGGACCGGAAGAGTCTAAGAAACTGTTTGTATGGGTAGAGCCCAATACGATCCCGCTGTATCCCAAAGGAAAAGAAGACAATACACACCTGAATGTCTACGGTGCCCGCCGTATCGCTCGCCTTGCGGTGGAAGCCATTGCTGAGGCTGTACCCGAACTGGGTCAGTACGTACAATACTACGATTATGTAGTGGCACAAGACGGAAGCGGCGACTTTTTCACAGTGCAGGAAGCCATTAATGCCGTACCTGACTTCAGAAAGAACATACGTACCCGGATACTGATACGCAGGGGTAGCTACAAAGAAAAGATCGTGATTCCGGAGAGTAAGATCAATGTGTCTCTGATCGGTGAAAAGGGTGTGGTACTTACGTACGACGACTATGCCAATAAGAAAAATGTATTCGGAGAGCCTATGGGAACTTCCGGCTCTGCCAGTTGCTACATCTATGGTCCGGACTTCTATGCCGAGAACATTACATTTGAGAACAGTGCCGGTCCGGTGGGGCAGGCCGTGGCCTGTTTTGTGTGCGGAGATCGCGCCTATTTCAGGAATTGTCGTTTTCTGGGGTTCCAGGATACACTTTACAACTATGGCAAAGAGAGCCGCCAGTACTATGAAGACTGTTACGTGGAGGGAACCGTAGACTTTATTTTCGGTTGGTCTACCGTGGTATTCAACCGGTGTACGATCCATAGCAAACGCAATGGATTTGTTGCGGCTCCTGCTACCGATCCGGGTAAACCGTATGGATATGTTTTCTATGAGTGCAAGCTGGCGGCCGATCCCGGAGTAGAGAATGTCTATCTGGCACGTCCCTGGCGCACCTACGGACAGGCTGTCTATATTCGTTGCGAACTGGGTGCGCATATCGCCTCTGCCGGGTGGGACCCCTGGGCGGTGAAAGATCCGGCAAAGACAACCTTTTTAGCCGAATATGAGAATTTCGGACCTGGCGCCGGGACAGCCGGACGGGCTGCTTATTCCCATCAGCTGAAAGACCTGAAAGGGTATAGTATTGAAGAGGTTTTAGCCGGTAAGGATGGCTGGAACCCGGTGAAAAACGGTAATGAACTGGTAGAGGTGTATAGATGAAAACACAAAGAGATTTACGATGTACGATTGGAAAGACAAATGGACTAAAGTAATCATTCACTTGTAGTCTTCGCGATACAATTCCAATTTTATAAAATACGTATCAGCCATGTACATATCCATTTTCTTCTTTTTCAGACAAAAGAACATAAGAAGAAAGATAAAGATAAAATGTATAGAATGCCATCTATCTACAGGTGGTAAGTGATGAGTAGTAAGTCACAACTTAAAACTCAAAACTCTTATATGTTCTTTTGTTCTTCTGTCTAATAAATAGATAGAAGAACATAAAAGAAAAAAAGATCTGTCCGATCAGAAAACAGTGATTTCGATCGTAAATCAAATAAATATCATCTGTCTGCGGATCATATCCGCGATCTTATACCGGATCTCCGTAGCGTCTAAAGGCTTGGACGCATATCCGTCGAAACCATTCGTGAGGATACGTTCTTTGTCCGCGGAATAGGCATACGCTGTGATGGCAAGGATGGGAACGCTGTCTGATATATTTCGGATCTCTTTTGTGGCTTCATATCCATCCATGACCGGCATGCTGATATCCATCAGGATCAGGTGTGGACTGCGCTTTTTGTAAAGCTCTACCGCTTCCTGTCCGTTCCAGGCATGCAGGATCTTGTATTCATTCTGAAGGATAGATTCCAGTAACCGGAAACTATTCTGATTATCTTCTGCTATCAGTATGGTGAGTTCTTCCCGTTGTACCTTGATCTGTTTGTAAGCTTTTACCTGATTCTCTGAGATCTTTACCGGTCTGTAGGGGATGGTGAACCAGAACGTAGAGCCTTCTCCTTCTTTGGATGTCACCCCGATTTCACCCCGCATATGGCTGATGATGGTTTCGCAGATAGAGAGTCCCAGACCCACGCCCTGTTTGAAGTTGTTCAGTTTCACAAACCTTCCGAATATAGATCTGATCTTATCTTCCGGGATCCCACAACCGGTATCGGTCACATAGAAGCGCAGGTAGTTATTCCCTTGCATTTCGTAACCGAACCGGATCGATCCTTCGTTGGTAAACTTGATGGCATTAGACAGGAAGTTATTGATCACTTGGGTGATGCGATTGCGTTCGGTATTGATGAAACAGTTGGGCAGACAATTCTCAAAAACAAGATCTACCTTATCGGAAGTGATACGCAGCCGGGTGGCCTGCTCTATTTCATGCATCATTTCATTCAGGTCGATGTTGGAGTAGATAAATTCCAGTGTACCTGCCTCTATCTTGGAAATATCCAGAATGTCATTGATCAACTGCAACAGCAATGTGTTGTTGTTCTCAATGATGCTTACATACTCCCGTTTCTCTTCGGCATCTTCCGTGGCTGCCAATATTCCCGAGAAGCCGATGATGGAATTGAGAGGCGTACGTATTTCGTGACTCATATTGGCCAGGAAAGCCGACTTCAGCCGGTTCGACTCTTCTGCTTTTTCTTTTGCGGCGATCAGGTCACTTTCCATCTTTTTCCTGTCGGTTATCACCAGAGAAGAACCTATCAGTGAGACCGGATTCCCGTTTTCATCCTGTTGATCCACTGCTGCCTGTGCCTCTACCCATTCGATCTTCCGCACCTCATTTTCGTAGGTCAGTACCCGGTATTCCTCTTTGATCTTCTCTACCCGTTTCTCTATCAGGTTGCGGTAGGCCTGCTCGATCCGCGGACGATCTTCTTTACAGATCCTGGAAAAGTATTCATGGTCTGGTACGGATAACTGATTTTCACCCTCTCCGCTGCTGTGGCTAAGCTCCAAAGGCTTGTTTACATCACACAGGATCGTTTTGCGTACCAGATCCCATTTCCAGGGAACGATATTGGCTACGTCCAGCGCCATGGTCAGTTTATGGTTTACTGTGCGGAGCAATTGCTGGGTCTCTGCCAGTTCTGTCATTTCGATGCCAAACATATCCATATAACCTTGTTGGGCAGACAGATTGATCACTGCTGTATATGCCCTGGATGTATCGGTATGGTAATATTGGAATGCGATTTCCCGCTGTTCCTGCTCTGCCAGCCGGAACGCGCTGATGAATTCCTTGTAGCGGTCCGGGATCACCTCCGTACAGGTCTTCCCCAGTACCTCTTCCTTTTTCAGGAAATGTGACTCAAAGCTACGATTCACTTCGCGGAATATAAAGTCGGAGATCTCTCTGTTGTCCTGACGTATCAATTCACATTTGGTATAGGTGATCGGCATGTTATTAAAGAGACTGTTGTAGTCACGCATCAGGTCCAGCTCTTTTTGTTGTATCCGTCGGATCTTACCGATGACTTGGATACGTATGCCTAATATAAGTATGATGGTGAGCAACAGTGCGGACGCCCCCATCCAGTGATACCGGTATTTCTCGAAAAAATTGACAGGTTTGGAATAGAAAAATGTACCTTTCGGATAGGAAACGTTGGTGAATCCCTTCTCCTGCATTACCTTGTAATTGTATACGGGTCTTCCCTGCAGAGTGACGGAAGGTATATGTGCGGGTGATTTTCCCTGAACGATAGCCAGAGCCATGTCTGCCACAACCTGGCTGATCTCATCGTGTAGCGTCACATATCCTCCTGCCAGTCCGCCGTTATCGATACCCGGATTGTACAGAGTGAAAACCGGTAGGGGAGTATACAGACTTATCATCTGGTAAATATTGCTTGTGAGAAAAAGATTTTCAGCTATCACATCGTGCTGATACCAGGAGGAGAACAATATACCACTCTCCTCATCTACATTTCGTAAGGAGTCCAGCAATTCATCGGCAGTGAGATCCCTGCCAGTCAGCAGGGTGAGTTTCAGATCCGGATATTCTTTCTCTACCAGTTGCCCGATCTCCCATCGGTTCTGTTCGTTGGCCCACCTGCGATCCGAGATAAACAACAATTCCTTCATCTCAGGAATATGCCTGTACATCATATCAATGGTTTCACGGATATAAACCGGTGAGTTAACAATCGTCAGGTTCCTGTCTTTTTCTATCTCTTCCAGCGGGATCCGCTGATCTAAGGGAACGAAAGATTTCTGCATAAAATACTCCTTCTCTGCCATAAACTCTTTATCTGTGCACAGGATTACCGGTACGTCTTTCCAACGCTTTTCTATCTCCTCGTGGAAATAGGCCCAGCAGGCATTGGACTCCATGATGACTACAAGAGGGGTCTCATCGTCATACTTTTCAAACAGTCTGTTTTGCAGGATTTCCAGATCCTGTGGCGTATTTACCGTTAGCAAGCTGAGACTTTCGCAACGGATCACCGTACCGTTGTAGTCGAGAGGCATGTTATGGATTACTGAGCGGATGATGTTGCTGCTCAAAGGTGAGGAGTCTGAATAGGGAGTAAGAATGAGGATACATTCTTTCTTGTCTTCTTTTGCTGCCAGATGTCCCTGGAAAAAATGGCAGTAAGGAAGAAAAATATCTGCAGAGAGATATGTTTCGTTTTCATGAGAAACCGTGTTTGTTACGTATTCTTTATCTGTTGTTCAGACCTGCCTTTGGCTTTTCTATGCTTGTTGCTTCCTGTTTACGGACGGAGATAGTGGTCGAAAAAGAGCAAGGTCTCTTTCTGCATTTCCTTTGAAAAGAAATGTTTCTCGTCCCACAAACGGGTAACTAATTTTTCGCCGGCATTCTGACTTTCCCATACATGACGCATGTCGCGGTAGGCGTTTTCCACCCCCTCTACCGGAAATAGTTTGTCATGAATGCCATTGAAAAGAAGCATAGGTTTCGGGCAGGCAATAGAGGCCACGTGCGGATAGTCCAGGTATCTGCGCAGGCCGGGTATGATCATAGAGTAGGCCGATCCTCCTTTGTTCTGATTGTTGGTCAGCGTCATCAGATAATCGGTTGTATTCATCCAGCAAATAGCTGCGGTTGTTTGTATACGATCGGTGAGTGCGGCAGTCATCCAGGCACGGTGTGCTCCCATGGAGAATCCTGCGGCACCGATCCGTTCGGGGTCTACGAAAGGCAGGGAGGCCAGGAATTCCGCACTGCGTACATCGTCCGTAGCGATCACTCCTCCCCAGGAAGTCCCCAGCTGCAGGAAATTGGAAGCTAATGCCTGTTGAGCATCGTAGTCGGCACCCTCTTTGCGTCCCCGTTCTCCCCAGAGCAAAGCGTCCACCGCAAGTACTACATAGCCATTGGCGGCGAAATAATCGCCGGTGAACTGGCCGTCGTAGCACTTTACCGCCCACTCTTCAGCGTCTTTTAACACTTCCTCCTTCACACCGAAAGGTTTTACCATTTTTTCCTTTCCGATGGAGAAATGTGCTCCATGATCGTGCAGCATCAATATGGCGGGAAAAGGGCCTTCTCCTTCGGGAACCAATAGGTAGGCCGGTACGCGGCTGAATCCGGATAGCGTAAAAACAATTTTCCGGGCTTCATACCCTTCCCGCTTTTCGCTGGCTACCATCTCCATGTCGTATGAATCCGGCGCAGGAAGAATATTCTCCATACATTCCCATACGACAGCGCGTGCGTTTTTTTTCCAGATGTCAAAATCCTTCGTGTCCGATCGTCCCCACGCCATGGGAAAAGTGAGTTGCTCCCGGAGGTGTTCGTAATAAACAGGCATACTCTTCTCTACCCCGTATGTGGGATAGGGGTTCTCCTGTCCGCTCAAAGGAAACAGGATCAACAAAAACAGCCAGCAGGCGGATATGCGTTCCACGAGTATGTTGTTAAATAGGGAAACAAAGATACAGTAAAATTCTTTTTAATTTGTATCTTTACCAAATAGAATTTACACAAAATGAGGATACGTATCTTATATCTACTATTGTTTTTGTTGGTTCCTGTCTGGTTATGTGCGCAGCGAAACTGTTCGTTCACCCATTATTCGTCGGAAAACGGGCTCTCGCAAAACACGGTAATGAGTATCCTGCAGGACCATAAAGGGAACATGTGGTTTGCCACATGGGATGATATCAACCGCTTCAATGGTTACGGGTTTCGTACGTATAAAGCACGTCAGGGAAGTTTCATCAGTCTGACCAACAACCGGGTAGATCAGATGTATGAAGATCGTTACGGATATCTCTGGTTGCTTACATATGACAACCGCGCTCACCGCTTTGATCCGCGTACCGAGACATTCGAGCAAGTGCCGGCTGCTGGTGAGGAGGGAAGTAGCTATACGGTCTCTTCCATAGAAGTGCTTCCGGGAGGTACAGTCTGGATCCTTACGGAGAACGACGGAGCCATTCGCGTCACCACCCAGCCATCGGGTACATACCCCTTGAAAAAAGAGATCTACTCTTCGAAAGTGGGAGGTATACCTGTTACTAAAGTATATAAAGTGTTTGAAGACCGTGAAGGCAATGAGTGGGTGCTGACCAATAACGGGTTGGGACGTATGGCGCCGGGAGAACCCGAGATCAATGCCTATTTCGCGGAGGGGCAGGATGCCCCTCACAAGTCGGATCAGGCCTTTTATTCTTCGCTGGAGAGTGAGAAAGAGATCTTTTTCGGGTCGGACAAAGGACGTGTCTGGCGCTACCGGAAGGAAGATGGACAGTTTCGCCTGCTCCAACTCCCTACCCGGTCGCACGTGGTATCGGTCCACTGTGTGTCTGAGGAACTTCTTGTCATAGCTACGGCTCACGATGGCTTTTTTACGTATGAACTGAAGACCGGTCAGCCCACGCATTACTCCCATGAGCAATATCCACAGCTTCCGAAAAATCCGATCCGTTCGGCCTACGTAGACCGTACGGGTGAGGTCTGGTTTGAACAGAACGTGGCAGGGGTCGTGGTACATTTCAATCCGTTTACCCGTACACTGCGCAAGGAACAGATCCGGGTAGAGCCCACCAGTACCGACCGTTCGCGACCGGCCTTTCATATCCATGAAGACAGGAACGGTATCCTGTGGGTACATCCCTATGGTGGTGGCTTCGGTTATTACGACCGGGAGCAGCAACGCGTAGTTCCATTTTACAATGAATTGGACAGTGAGGACTGGAAGTTCTCCAACAAGATACATTCCGCTTTCTCCGACTGGCAGGGTAATCTCTGGCTGTGTACTCATTCGAAAGGATTGGAGAAGGTTACTTTTCACTCTTCGCAGTTCCGGATGATCACTCCGACTTCCGTACGGCATGAGTCTCTGAGCAATGAGATACGGGCGATCTGTGAAGACCGGGAGCAGAACCTATGGGTGGGCTTGAAAGACGGCATGCTGCGTATCTACAATAAAGAGCATCAGGAGATCGGCTATCTGACCGAGGATGGCACGGTTGCCCGGCAGGGAGTTCCGCTGGCCGGCACGGTCTATTTTATTATGCAGGATGCTACGGGTGTGATATGGATCGCTACCAAAGGAGACGGACTGGTACGCGCGGAGAAAACGGGCGATCTGCGTTATAGCCTGACCCGGTACCGGCACGATCCGGATGACATCTATAGCCTGAGCAATGATAATCTGTACTGTGTACACGAAGACAACAAAGGGCGCATCTGGATAGCCACTTTCGACGGAGGGATCAACTATATCTCCCGGCAGTCAGACGGATCGACGACCTTTATCAATCACCGCAATCACCTGAAAGGATATCCCATTGACCTGTGCTACAAGACCCGTTACATTACTTCCGATAACAGAGGCCGTATCTGGGTGGGGACTACAGCCGGAGCGGTGACGTTCCCGGAAGATTTCACCGCTCCCGAAGATGTGGAGTTTCTTCATTTCGAACGCATTCCCAGTGATCCCCAGAGCCTGAGCAACAACGATGTGCATTGGATCACGGCTACCGATACGGATATTTATCTGGCTACTTTCGGGGGAGGGCTTAATAAGCTTCTTTCCATAGACGAACAGGGCAGGGGGGAGTTCCGCTCTTTCTCCGTACAGGATGGACTCGCTTCGGATGTATTGCTCTCTATCCAGAAGGATGATCAGGGGATGTTATGGATCACTTCCGAGAACAGCATAAGTAGTTTTGACCCGCAAACAGAACGTTTTGAGAACTACGACGACCGCAGCATTATGTTCCGGGTACGATTCAGTGAAGCTGCTTCGGAGAAGACGTACCAGGGCAATCTGCTGTTTGGCAGTAGCAACGGTATTTTCATCTTTCATCCCGACTCGGCCAGCAAGAGTGATTTTGTACCACCTATCGTATTCTCGACCCTACGGGTAGCCAATGAACTGGTTCTTCCCGGAGAGGATTCCCGGCTGAAAGTGGCTCTGGATGACACCCGTAGACTGGTACTGTCTCATAAAGAAAATATCTTGGCCATCCAGTATGCGGCGTTGGATTATACCAATCCGGCTAATATCCAGTATGCGTATATGCTGGATGGATTTGAGAAGCAATGGACTTATGCTGACCGACAGCGAATAGCGAATTATACCAACCTGCCGAAGGGAGAATATACATTCCGGGTACGTTCTACCAATAGTGACGGTGTCTGGGTAGATAATACCCGGACCATAGATATCGTGGTGCTTCCCTCTTTCTGGGAAACTCCGCTGGCTTATTTCCTGTATGTGATGGGTATTCTGCTGGTCATCTTAGTGGCTGTATATATTCTGTTCACTATCTATCGCCTGAAGCACGAGGTGACTGTGGAACAGCAGATCTCGGATATCAAGCTCCGTTTCTTTACCAATATCTCCCACGAATTGCGTACCCCCCTGACGCTGATTTCCGGTCCGGTGGAGTATGTCCTCAAACATACGCAGTTGCCTTCGGATGCCCGGGAGCAATTGCAGGTGGTAGAACGTAATACCAGCCGTATGCTCCGCCTGGTGAATCAGATCTTAGACTTCCGGAAAATACAGAACAAGAAAATGAAGATGCGTGTGCAGCAGGTCAACGTAGTTCCTTTTGTACAGCGGATCATGGAGAATTTCGCTTCTCTGGCAGAGGATCATCACATTGATTTTATGTTTGAGACAGAGAAAGAAACGCTCTATCTCTGGGTAGATACGGATAAGCTGGAAAAGATCGTCTTTAATCTGCTTTCCAATGCCTTTAAATATACTCCCAACGGAAAGATGATAAAGGTCTTTATCCACGAAGATGAGGAGACTGTTTCTATCGGTGTACAGGACCAGGGGATCGGGATCGCGGAGAATCGTCGCAGTTCCATCTTTATGCGTTTTGAGAATTTAGTGGATAAGAACCTGTTCAATCAGTCGAGTACCGGTATCGGACTTTCTTTGGTGAAAGAACTGGTAGAGATGCATAGGGCAGTCATTACAGTAGATAGTCGTCTGGGAGAAGGTAGCTGTTTCAAGGTCGATTTCCTACAAGGGAAAGAGCACTACGACAGCACGGTGGAATTTATTGTCAGTGACTCGTTAGATAGCAGTCATTTTGAAAACGTGAGTGATATCAGTAACCAGTGGATCATTCAGGAAGATACCCTGGAAGAACAGTCTCCACAGGAGGAGACCTTCCGCAAGGTTATGCTGTTGGTGGAAGATAATCCTGAACTACGGTTTTTCCTGCGTAGCATTTTTTCAGATACCTATCAGATCGTGGAGGCAGTGAATGGGATGGAAGGTTGGAGCAAGGCGCTGAAGTTCCTGCCCGACATTATTGTCAGTGATGTGATGATGCCTGAGAAGGATGGAATAGAGATGATGAAGGAGTTACGTGCCAATATGACCACCAGTCACATCCCTATTGTGTTGCTGACGGCAAAATCTTCCATAGATAGTAAACTGGAAGGACTGGAGTATGGCGCGGATGATTATATCACCAAGCCTTTCAGTGCCACTTACCTGAAAGCACGTGTAGAGAACCTGCTGCGCCAGCGGAAAAAACTCCAGGCAGCATACGGGGATGTCCTGATGAACCAGGAGGCTGATGTGGATATGGAATCGGATGTTCAGGAGTCGCAGGGACCGGATCTCTCTCCCAACGACCGGAGATTTATGGAACGTCTGGTCGAACTGATGGAATCCAATATGGACAACGGAGATCTGGTAGTAGATGACCTGGTGCAGGAGGTAGCGGTCAGCCGCTCGGTATTTTTCAAGAAACTCAAAACGTTGACCGGTTTGGCACCCATTAAGTTTATTAAAGAGATGCGTATCAAACGTGCCGTACAACTGATCGAGACGGGCGAGTTCAATATGACGCAGATCTCTTATATGGTAGGGATCAATGACCCGCGTTACTTCAGTAAATGTTTCAAGCAGAAGATGGGAATGACCCCTACGGAGTATCGGGATCAGTTTTTTAATAAGAAATAATATAAAGTAGCCACCGGAAATCTAGTGGCTATTTATTTATAAAGGAAATAAGTAATACAGGATCAACCGTTTTCTCTTTTCTTTTTTACTTTCCAGTCGTTGTTCAGTTTGATAGAGAAAATAATGGTACTCATGATCGTAGTCAGCGCATTGGCTGAGAGAATGAAATAGTCCTGTGCCAGGATCCCATATATGGCCCATGACAAAGACCCTAATCCCATCAGAATGAACGAACCTATCGCTATATCTCCGGTAGAACGTGTACGTATGGTTTTGATGGTTTGTGGCATATAACCTAAGGTGATCAGAATGGCAGCTAATGTGCCCATAACAGAGGTAATATTCATCGTATTTTATTTTATAGGTTAATGATCAGAAAATACATAGGAGCTGTCCTTTTCAGGGAGATCCGTTTATCTACAAATATAGTGAAAACTGCGAGGCAAGCCAAATTTGTTTGAATTTATCCAGAGTGTATCCTATAT
>JAJBTC010000197.1 GCA_020861095.1 Bacteroides sp. | reverse complement strand
GTATATACCTGACTTTTTATTTGTTTATGCAGGAATTATACACCAAATTGTTATATAGAATTAGCAAGACAAATGAGTTACGATTTACTGATATATGATTGAAAAAATAAATATCCTGAAGAAATCATACACTTGTAGAGACGCACGGGGTGCACTGGTGTCCGGAATAAATCGTTAGCATTTAAGATAATGTGGTTTATTTCACTTATTTATATCCGGTTTTTTACCCGGAGGATTTCAAACAGTTACATTTTCTCTATACTATCCAAAGGATACTCATCCACTCTGAAAGCCCTCCGGGCTTTCATGTGCATAACTTTCTCTGAAAACCCGGAGGGTTTAATGTGACTAACCCCCAGTGAAGCGTAGCATAGCGGAGCGACTGGGGGTGGAAATCGACCTTTTATCTTCAACCCCGAAGTGGGTTGAATGATTTTCTAAGATATAAAACAAGGCGAAATGCCATTCATACTGTGCAGAAAGGTGTATTTCCATATTCAACCCGCTTTGGGGTTGAATATAGATGCCTCAGAGATACCCCCAGTCGCTTCGTTACGGGCTATGTCCTTACTGCGCTTCACTGGGGATTATGCATAGTAAAGTCCTAAGGGCTTTCAAAGAAAACCCGAGTAAATCCGAGAAAATTCGAGTAAGTCGGGGTAATTCGCAGTAAATCAGAGGAAATGATTGTCATCTGGATAGTTCCGGAAATCTTATCCTATTTTTCCGGATACCCATTTAACACATGCGTCTCCGCGGTGTAGGTCCCATACAGAGTTGCTTCCGATAAGACATATTAATTTGATTATCAACATTTCGCTTACATGTAAGATAGATCCGTATATCATCGGAATAAAAATCCTGTAAGGTTCTATATGGTATAGATACATCCAATGATTGGAACAGATCTCAATCTATACACACATTTTTGTTGGACATATACCGCGGAGACGCACGCCGTGCGTCTCTACAAGTGTATGATTTCCTCAGGCTATTTGTCTTTCCAATCGTACATCGTACATCAGTAAATCGTAAATTCTTTCATTCCGCCACTTCCACCAGCACCCTCATGCCTTTGATCTTCTCGCCACGGATAAGGGTCAGTAACTGATTCAGTTTACGGGTACGTACGGCAACAAAAGCATAGTGGTCTTTGACATCGATCTGGCCGACCTCGTCGCGGGACAAATTGCCTTTTTTATAAAGTAGTCCGGCAATATCCACTTTATTGAGTTTATCTTTCTTTCCTTTACTGATATACAAAGTAGTCCACTGTGGCTTGACCGGACGGGGAACCTGCTCCGGAATAGCGTAAGATTCGGGAACAGGTGAAATATAACCAGGCACCGTCTCTTCGAAGTGCAGCAACAGGTATGAGATGCCGGTTGCCATCCAACGGGCAGTGCGTCCGTTGCGATGCGTAAATGCGTCTTCGCTGACCGGCAAATGGTAGTGAACAATATGTCCTACTTCGGGAATATCCAACCCCCTGGCTGCCAGATCCGTAGCAACCAATACCTGACAGCTTCCGTTACGGAACTTATAAAGTGCCCGCTCGCGATCGGGCTGTTCCATGCCTCCGTGGAAAGCCTCATTGTACAACCCGCGTTCGGTAAGAGAACGACTGACGCGGTCTACAGCCTCCCTGTGATTACAGAATACAATGGAAGAGTCTGCCCCCAATGTACAGAGGAACCTGAAAAGAGTGTCTAATTTATCTTTCGCCGGAGAGCAGACCTGACGCAATTGCAACCGGGAAGCATCTTCGGCCTTTTGGGGAAAATCCAACCGCACACTCCGGCCTATACCTGTGAATAGCGGGATCTCTTCTGCATCCGTAGCAGAAATAAGCATACGTCTTTTCAGGCTGGGAAGGCGATCAATGATCTCCTCCATCTCTTCCTGAAAACCAAGTTCAAGTGATTTGTCAAACTCATCAATAACAAGTGTGGTAACGGACTCTGCATCCAGATTACCCTTAGATAAATGATCCAGGATACGACCGGGAGTACCGACAACCACAGCTGGCCTGGCACCCAAAAGGCTCTTTTTTTCTTCGGCGATCGGATGGCCGCCGTAACAACAAACAACTCCCCACCGGGTGGTCATCTTCCGGAACACACTATCTACCTGCAAGGCCAGTTCACGGGAAGGGATAAGGATCAGTACCTGCACCTGATCGGTATCCGAACGCAGGGAAGTCAATAAAGGAAGCAGGAAAGCCAGTGTCTTCCCACTTCCGGTGGGAGAAAGCAGGATCAGGTCACGGGGATCGCGGGCATATTGCAGAGAAGCCTGCTGCATGGGAGTCAGTGTCGCGATCTGCAAACGTTGCAGTGCTTCACGGAGAAGCGGATGTTCTGTATTCATACGGCAAAGATAGTGAAAGCCGGGCGACAAATCAAACCTGACCGGATTTGTCGAACGAGCCGCCTGCCTTCCTGTAAAGCCAGGAAAAACCGAAAGACAGAGTGAAGTTTGCTTCAGGTATACTGAGACGTATTCTCTCTTTGCCTTATATAATCAAAAACCGGCAGTGGTTCTTATCCACTGCCGGTTTAAAGTATATAATATATAAGGGCGACATCCGGGATCAGGCACCGAAATCGTCAAACATAATGTTTGCTGGCGGTACTCCCTGTTCATCAAGCATCTTTTCTACAGCTTTACTCATCGGGCCGGGACCACACATGTAGTATTCGATATCTTCCGGAGCTTCGTGATCTTTCAGATATTGCTTGTAGATCACATCATGGATAAATCCGACATATCCTGTCCAGTTGTCTTCCGGCAACGGAGCACTCAGAGCAATATGGAAGCTGAAATTAGGGAATTTCTTTTCCAGTTCACGGAAATCTTCTTCATAGAAGATCTCGCCTTTCGAACGGGCACCGTACCAGTAAGAGATCTTACGGTCAGTCACTTCCAGGGTCTTCAACAAATGCAATACATGGGCACGCAACGGAGCCATACCGGCACCACCACCTATATAAAGCATTTCATTCTTACTGTCAAGGATCGGATGGAAATCTCCATAAGGCCCACTCATCACGACCTTATCACCCGGTTTAAGTGAAAAGATATAAGAAGAAGCAATACCCGGAGATACCTTCATAAATCCTTTGGTCTTCGGATCGAACGGAGGAGTGGCAATACGTACATTCAGTGTGATCACATCTCCTTCCGCAGGATAGTTGGCCATCGAATAGGCACGAATCGTAGGCTCTTCATTCTTACAGGTCAGATCCCACATTTTGTATTTGTCCCAGTCTTCGTGGAATTGTTTTTCAATGGCAAAATCACTATACTTCAGCTCATAGGCCGGAATATCTATCTGTGCGTAGCTACCCGGCTGGAAGTTCATGTGTTCCCCTTCAGGCAATTTCACAATAAATTCTTTGATGTAAGTAGCCACGTTGCGGTTGGAGATCACTTCGCACTCCCATTTCTTCACACCCAGTACAGATTCATCTACTTCGACTTTCATATCCTGTTTCACCTTCACCTGACAGCCCAGACGCCAATGATTGGCCTGTTCTTTACGGGAAAAGTGTACTTTTTCAGTAGGTAGGATCTCCCCTCCTCCTTCCGGAACCTGGCAACGGCATTGGGCACATGACCCTTTCCCTCCGCAGGCGGATGAAAGAAAAATATTATTCTCAGCCAGAGTACCCAGCAGAGTACCTCCTACTGCGGTTTCCAGTTCCTGTTTTCCGTTCAAAAGTACTTTTACCTGTCCCGATGAAGAGAGGTAATTTTTAGATACGAGCAGGATGGCAACCAGCAGCAGAATAACAGCCAGGAATACCGCAATACTCGTTATGATTAAAGATGTCATTTCTTATTCTTTTTACTAAATTATAACTTCAATCCTGAAAAACACATAAATGCCATGGCCATCAGACCTACTGTAATGAAGGTGATACCCAGACCGCGCAGTGGACCAGGAACATTGGAATAGGCCATTTTCTCACGGATAGCTGCCAGACCTACAATAGCCAGCAACCAACCAATACCTGACCCAAAGGCATAGGTAGCGGCTTCACCGATATTCACGAACTGGCGTTGCTGCATGAAAAGAGAACCTCCCATGATGGCACAGTTTACAGCGATCAACGGAAGGAAAATACCCAGAGCAGCATACAACGAAGGACTGAAACGTTCTACAACCATCTCTACCAGCTGTACGATACCCGCGATCACCGCGATAAAAAGAATAAAACTCAGAAAACTCAGATCCACCCCTTCTACCAAAACATTGGCTTTCAATACATGGTTCTCCAGCAAATAGTTTACAGGCAGGGTTACCACCAATACAAAAA
>JAJBTC010000223.1 GCA_020861095.1 Bacteroides sp. | reverse complement strand
AGATTATTTAAATTCAAACAATTATTTACCTATGGAACTAACAACATTTGAAACCATTTCCTTAGAGCAACCCGACCTGAATGGCGGAGACGTTCTGATGACGGCTATGAGTAAACGTAAATCCGACCGGGATTTTCAGACTGGAAATCTTTCGTTGAAACACCTGTCGGAAATCCTGTGGGTTGCCTACGGTAGCAACCGCGAAGATGGCAAAAAGACAGCTCCTTCTGCTCTGGCCCTTTATCCTCTTAAAGTGTACGCGATCCTGGAGAATGGGATTTATTTGTACGATGCCGGAGGCCATGAACTCTTTCCCGTAATCGAAGGAGATCACAGGGAGCTGGCAGGTGGATTCCCGGCTGCGAAAACCGCACCTCTGAATCTGGTTTTTATTGCTGATTACACTAAATATCAGAACACAGGTAACGACATGATAGATGGTTTCCTGAAAGTTCCTCAGACAAGGGTGCGGTTTGCAAGCCTCGATGCAGGGCATTGCACCCAGAACGTTTATTTATATTGTGCTACGGAGGGAATCAAAACCGTAGTAAGAGGAAGTGTGGAAGCCGGATTCATGGAATTGCTGGGCCTTGGCGAAGATTATGAATTTATCGTCGCCCAGACTATCGGATATTAAGTGTATCCGGGTTCTGAAAAGTAGTGGAGGGTATCTGGTAAATCTTTTATCCTTTTCTTGTTAGATAATCACACAACCAGAGCCACCGCTTTCCTCCTCCTTATGGCTGGCAAAAACAGCCCTAAGCATAGCCGAAAAATTCAAATCCCCGTATAATACATTGATTATACGGGGATTATAGCATACATCGAGGTTCCTGGCGGATTCGAACCGCCGTAGACGGTTTTGCAGACCGGTGCCTAGCCACTCGGCCAAGGAACCTTATGATTCGTTTGCGGATGCAAAGGTATATATTTTTCTGTAATTGCAACTATTTGCAGCAATTTTTATCTGTAGCTTTCTGATTCATCTGACACTCCCTGCGCTTCTCCTCCATCATTCTCTTTAAGTCACAACCACTTACACAGGAGGCACAGGGATTGTCATTTTTCTCAGCGCGCCGCCACCAGAAAAGAGTACGGCGGATTACCCAGAAAAAACAGCAAGCCACAATAATACATACAATTATATCTTGTAAAGTCATAACAACAAACTACCCAGTTGATACACAGCAAAAGTTACAATCCATGCCAGTACGGTGGTATAGAGCCCGGCAAAGATGGCCCATTTCCATCCACCGGCTTCCTGCCTGATCGCGACTAAAGACGCGATACATGGGGAATAGATCAATACAAACAGCATATAGCAGAAAGCCACTAAGGGAGTGATAGGGATACGTTCCCCCAGGCTCACCATATCCGCATCGGCATCATTGGTATACAGCACGCCGAGGGTACTGACCACCAGCTCCTTGGCTCCTACTCCGGAGAGAATACCAACTCCCAGTTTCCAGTCAAATCCCAAAGGTGCGATCACCGGCTCCACCGCCTTACCGATCTGACCGATGTAGGAATTCTCCTGCTGCTCGGCTTCCGTCCCGTAGGCATCGTGATCCGGATAATAACCCAGGAACCAGATCACGACGGAAGCGACCATAATGATGCCGCCCATCTTTTTCAGATACTGTGCTCCTTTGTCCCAGGTATGCCGACAGATCGCTTTCAGGGTAGGCATACGGTAAGGAGGAAGCTCCATGACAAACGGCGTATCGTCTCCCTTCACCAATGTCTTACTGAATATACGCGCCAATACCACTGCCAGGAATATGCCGGTCAGATAAATGGAGAACAATACCCATGCCGCATTGTTCGGAAAGAAAGCTCCCACCATCACCAGATAGATAGGGAGCCGGGCACTACACGACATCAGGGGGTTGATCAGGATCGTGACTAAACGGTTCTTCCGGTTCTCAATCGTACGGCAAGCCATGATGGCCGGTACATTACAACCAAATCCCATCACCAGCGGAATAAAAGATTTTCCGTGAAGGCCCATCTTATGCATCACCTTATCCATAATAAACGCGGCACGTGCCATATATCCGGTATCTTCCATCAATGAGATACAGAAATACAGGATCAGGATGTTGGGCAGGAACACGATTACCCCTCCTACCCCGCCAATGATCCCATCGACCAACAGATCTTTGAGCGTACCGTCGGCCATGGTATTCCGGAGCCATTCTCCCAACTCTTCTACACCCCACTCAATGGCTTCCATGGGATATTCGCCCCCCACAAAAGTGAGCTGGAACATCAGGAACATAAACAGAAAAAACAGGGGAAATCCAACGTAACGATGGGTCACAATAGCATCCAGCATGCGGGTGACCTGTTTCTTCTCTATCTTATTATCCGTATAAGTCTCTGCCAGGGCCCCGCTGATAAAAGCATATTTGGCATCGGTAATAGCCGATTCACTATCCTCTCCTGTATCAGCAGCAATCTTCTTAGCCATCTTATTGCGTACCTGAAGTATCTCTTCTTTGTTGGACAGAAAGTGAACCATCTGTTCTACCTCTCCGTCAAACTCCAGCAACTTGATCGCCAGAAAACGGGTAGAGTATTTGTGACGAATATCTTCATTGGCAGAAATCACCTTTTTTACAGCCTCAATGGCCGCTTCGATATCCGTGCCGTGATTGATATGGATGTGACGATAGACCCGGTCTTTGATCTTCCGCTCATCCGAATACTCCTCCAGATGGTCTTCATGGCCTCTTTCATCTACATGTTTCAGGTGCCAGTCCTGTAACTCTCTGGCTACTTCCTGATTTATATTTCCGTCTTTATCCAGAAAATCAGCTCCCTCATACAGGTTGATCACTACATGGAAAAGATGGTTCAGCCCTTTTCCGCGCTTCGATACGGTAGGTATCATAGGCACCCCGAACAACCGGCTGAGTTGCCTGTAATCCAATGTATTGCCACTGGCCTCCAACTCATCGTACATATTCAGGGCCACAGCCATACGCACATTCATATCGATCAGTTGCGTGGTCAGGTAGAGATTCCGTTCCAGATTGGAGGAGTCTACCACATTGACGATCACATCCGGGGTTTCATCGACAATATGCCGGCGCACATATACCTCTTCCGGTGTATAGGTAGAAAGGGAATACGTACCCGGAAGGTCTACGATCCGGAAACGATACCCTTCAAAATCAAAATATCCTTCTTTGGCATCTACAGTCACTCCGCTGTAGTTACCCACATGCTCATGCGATCCGGAAACGATATTGAAAAGAGAGGTTTTCCCGCAGTTGGGGTTCCCTACCAGGGCTACATTGATGATACGCCGCTTGCCCAGAGCTACCTGTTTCATCTGCTCCTCCTGGGCCACAACCTCCTCGCTGAGTTCGCTGAAGTCGGGATGCTCAGAGGCCTGTTTCAATGCTTCTTCTTCACTGATCACTTCGATCATATAAGCCTCCTGTCTGCGAAGAGAAACTTCATAGCCCAGAAGCCTGTATTTGATCGGGTCTTTCAGAGGAGCATTCAGCAACACCTCCACTGTCTTTCCCTTGATAAAGCCCATCTCCACAATACGCTTGCGGAAGCCACCGTGTCCCAGGACCTTTACTATAACTCCTTTCTCACCTGTTTTCAGTTCGGATAAACGCATAAAATATTCGGTGCTTTATTTTCTCTGATTCAAAGATGCAAAGATAGGGCATATCCGTCAGTGAAACAAATTATTTAGATCGCTTTTAAATAACAAGAAATAGGTATATTCCCAGCTATACAAGAAGTGTTTGTTGATCTGCATCAATCCATTCACACCCTTTATCTGTTACCTTTGTAAGCAAACTTCAACTGATGATGGAATATATAAAGAACCTGGTTTTTGACTTCGGCGGAGTGATCGCCGATATCGACAGAGACAATGCTGTGTCTCATTTCAGATCTCTGGGACTCGCGGAGGCAGACACGCTATTAGACAAATACCATCAAAAAGGTATTTTCCTGGAGGTAGAAGACGGACGCATAGATGCACGGGCATTTGCAGAAAAACTGAGTAAGCTGTGCCGTAGAGAACTTTCTGTGGAGCAGTGTAAGCAAGCATGGCTCTCTTTTTTCACCCATGTCCCTATCTATAAATTAGACTACCTGAACCGTCTGAAAAACAGGTACAGGGTATTTGTCCTCAGTAATACCAATCCTTTTGTCATGAGCTGGGCACGTAGCAAAGACTTTACTTCTGCCGGAAAGCCTTTGGACGATTATGTAGAGAAAATCTATGCCTCTTATGAAATGGGCTGTGTGAAACCGGATAAAAAGATATTCGAACGAATGATAGAAGATGCCGGTATCCGTCCCGGAGAAACGCTCTTTATTGACGATGGAACCTCTAATATAGAGAGAGGCCAGGAACTGGGATTTCTCACTTTCCAACCTAAGAACGGTGAGGATTGGAGAGATTCGCTGACCACTTTTTTAGCAACGATGAATGAAGAATAAAGGATGATCCCGGTTCCATCCATAACCAACAGATATTTTCCGTTCTTTCCGGAAAGGTTTTCCTGAGAGAAAAGTTATCTTTGTAACATGTTAGTCAATCGTGTAGCAACTTACATTCAAAAAGAGGATCTTCTTCCGGAACAGGGAAAAGTGCTGATCGCTCTAAGTGGCGGAGCAGACTCTGTAGCTCTTCTGCACATACTGATGAATCTTGGATATACCTGCGAAGCCGCCCACTGTAACTTCACGCTCAGGGGCGAAGAATCGGACCGGGATGAAGCGTTTGTACGCGCGCTTTGCAACACACTGGATATCCCTTTGTATGTCAAAAGATTTGATACAAAAAATTATGCCTCGGAGAAACAATTATCCATAGAAATGGCAGCACGGGAGCTACGCTATGACTGGTTCGCTTCTCTACGCCAGCAACTCTCTATCCCTGTTACGGCAGTAGCGCATCATCGGGACGACAGTGTGGAAACTCTGCTGCTCAACCTGATCCGGGGAACTGGTTTGCATGGTTTGCGGGGCATTCCTGCCAGGAACGGCACTATTATCCGCCCGTTGCTCTGTACTCCCAGGGAAGAACTGATCGCCTATCTGGACAGGCTGGGACAACCTTATGTGACAGATAGTTCCAATCTGACAGACAGGTATACACGCAACAAGATCCGTCTGAACCTGCTCCCGCTCCTGCGTGAAATCAACCCCGGCGTTGATAAAAGCCTCATACATACCAGTGACTACCTGCGTCAGGTATCTCTGATCTACGACCAGGCGATAGAGAAGGCTAAAGAACGCGTTCAAACAGAAGAAGGGATCCGGATCGGGGCATTGTTGCAAGAGACTGCCCCCGAAGCTTTGCTGTTTGAGATCCTGTATCCCCTGGGATTCGCTCCGGAACAGATCCGCACTGTTTTCCGTTCGCTGCCCGGGCAACCGGGACGTCAGTTCATCGGCTCCCGGGGTTGGAGGGCGATCAAGGACAGAGAGATGTTGTTATTGGTAAAGACAGATACCGACAAAGAGGTTGCTCCTTTCCGGCTGGTCACAGAAACCCTGTTCCGTACACCGGACTTTGTGATACCCCGTGAAAAGCATATAGCCTGTATAGATGCCGATAAGATCCGTGCTTCGTTGGAAATAAGAAAATGGCAACCGGGAGATAAATTCGTACCGTTGGGTATGAAAGGAAAAAAACGGATCAGTGATTTCCTGACTGATCTCAAATATTCCCTTCCCCGTAAAGAACAACAATGGCTGGTATGCTGCGGCGATCAGATCGTATGGGTGGTCGGAGAAAGAATAGACGAGAGATTCCGGATCGATGAAAAAACAGAAAGGGTAATGCTCCTGTCTATAGAAAGAACCGATCCGAATGAGGGTTGATCTTATAACCGGAACTTCATTCTGACTTTTCAGAAAAAAAGAGTGTCTCAGAATAGTTTCTAAATAAAGTAAGACTTATTTTGAGACAGTCTCTCTCCGGGACTTTACCCACGGGTTTTAACCGGGATTTTATCTTTACCAGGTACGTATGGCCCGACTACTTATAAAAATTCCGTACCTGTACGGACAGAGAGCTCTGATATACCAGAAAAAATAACTACTATAAAATACAATTCTGTTTTGCGACAAAACTCGTTTGCCTTTTGCCGCAAATGAAGAACGTGTGTTGCCGCAAAACCAGATTTTGTTTTGCGGCAAACTAAATTCGAAGGAACTCAACCCTTCTCAAAATACCTATAAAGAGAGTTCGGTGTTCCGGATAAAATATTTATAGGAAAAAGATATTGAAAGAATTAACTATCAAGTAGCTGTTCATCATTAAATGTATGTATACTATTCCAATATCCTGAAAGATTTACGATTTAGTTCCTGTGTCATTATTCATTCTTTAATTATTAACATCAAAGTAAGTTGACGATTTACGAACCAACGGTCAACGAAGTCAATCGAAGATCGGCGTAGCCAACCAGGCGGTCAGGAAAACCGATTACGATGGAAAATATAGGATGTCATACACTTGTAGAGACGCATATTTGCGTCTGAGCACACCGAATGGGAATGCATAAATCATGCAAGATTCATTTTTTGTTAAACCCGCACTGCGGAGACACCCAATCCTGGGTTGGACGTACACCGCGGAGACGCACGCCGTGCGTCTCTACAGGAAATCCCATTTACTGTAAAGGAAAGAATAAAAAATCATCTTATGAATACACACGTGCGGAAATATAGTATATCACATCTCTCACAACGGAGCAGGATATAGAAAATGAATCAGAAACACCTATTTATTCCTAACAAATGAACAAATTCCTGAAAAAGTATGTTTGCTCTAAAGAGGGCCAGCAACTACTCAAATAGTCCGTTTTACAGGTAAAAATTGTGTTTTCACACTGAAAAACCGTAAACATTGCTATAAAAAAGCTTTATATTAGAGATAGAAGATAAAATATTTATTATATTTGCATCGTTGAAAATTTCTGTTGTTCCTCTCTCCGGAGGAAATTTACCACAGATTTCCGATTCAATAGCATTCATCCCAAATTCATTATACAACGCTTATATGTTTGCAACATCTGCAAATTACTCCGTGTGCATACATATACGACGGCAAATGAAAGAAATTAAAAACTTACCTATACTGTATGTATAACATTATTCAATTGAACGACAAAAATTTGTCGAAACTTCAAACTATTACCCAGGAGTTGGGTATCAAAAAAGCTGAATCTTTTAAAAAAGAGGAACTTGTCTACAAAATATTAGATGAGCAGGCCATTGTAGGAGCTACCAAAAAAGTAGCCGCGGATAAAATGAAAGAAGAACGCAAAGATGAAAAAAAACAACGTTCGCGCGTCTCTGTGAAAAAAGGGAATACCGATAAAGTGGTGTCTGCTGCCAAGAATGGTGAAGTAACCAAGACCGAAGCGACTCCCAAAACAGCCAAAGCAACCGTTCCTGATCAACCCGCGACAAAGACCAAAGAATCTTCCCAGGCAAAAGCGGAGGAGGCCACCGTCACTCAGGAAGCTACAGCCAAACCGCCTAAAAAGAAAGTAGGCCGTCCACGGAAAGTAGTTGAAAACCCAACTGCCAATGAAGCTGAAGCAATTCCGGCAACCCATGCGGTTCAGGAACCAAAGCCTCAGGAACCACAACTTCAGGAGTCTAAGGCTGCAGAAGCGGAAAAACCAGCCAGAGCAATAAAGAAAGTACAGCATAAAAAACCTTCCAAACCGGAACCTGTCAGAGAAGAAGCCCCCATTGTATTAGAGGCGATAGACGATTTTATTCCCATAGAGGATCTTCCTTCCGAGAAGATAGAACTTCCGACAGAATTGCTGGGAAAATTCGAAATGACGAAAGCCAAAACTGCTCCGGTACAAGAGGCTCCCGCACAACCGCAGCGCCCGCGTATTGTTCGTCCGAACAATGGAAATAACGGAAATGGAAATGGGAACGGCAACAATCACCCGGCCAACAACCCGAACCCCATCCAGAATCACAACAATAACAACCGCAATACGAACAATCCACGTCAGGTCAATCCGCAACAGGCACCTCAGGAACGAAAAGTGGCTGAGAAGGAAAAGCCTTATGAATTTGATGATATCCTCACCGGAACAGGAGTTCTGGAAATCATGCAGGATGGATACGGATTCCTGCGTTCGTCCGACTACAATTACCTCTCCTCTCCGGATGATATCTATGTATCTCAATCACAGATCAAGCTTTTCGGACTGAAGACCGGAGATGTAGTAGAAGGAATTATCCGCCCTCCGAAAGAAGGAGAAAAATATTTCCCATTGGTCAAAGTTTCCAAGATAAACGGCAGAGATGCTGCTTTTGTACGCGACCGTGTACCGTTCGATCACCTCACTCCGCTTTTCCCGGATGAGAAATTCAAGTTGTGCAAAGGGGGCTATTCGGATTCTCTGTCGGCTCGTGTAGTAGACCTTTTCGCTCCGATCGGAAAAGGGCAACGTGGTCTGATCGTGGCACAACCCAAAACGGGTAAAACCCTTCTGATGAAGGACATTGCCAATGCCATTGCTGCCAATCATCCGGAAGTATATATGATCATGTTGTTGATCGACGAACGCCCGGAAGAGGTTACAGATATGGCTCGCAGCGTAAACGCGGAAGTGATCGCCTCTACCTTTGACGAACCGGCCGAACGCCATGTGAAGATCGCAGGCATTGTATTAGAGAAAGCAAAACGCATGGTGGAGTGCGGACATGATGTAGTCATCTTTCTGGATTCTATTACCCGTCTGGCACGGGCATACAATACGGTTTCGCCGGCATCCGGGAAAGTACTTTCCGGAGGGGTAGATGCCAACGCATTGCACCGTCCGAAACGTTTCTTCGGGGCCGCCCGTAACATTGAGAACGGAGGTTCACTGACCATTCTGGCTACCGCTCTGATTGATACCGGTTCGAAAATGGACGAAGTGATCTTTGAAGAATTCAAAGGTACGGGAAATATGGAGTTACAGCTCGACCGTAATCTTTCCAACAAGCGTATCTTCCCTGCTGTGAACATAGTGGCTTCCAGCACACGCCGCGACGATCTTCTTCTGGATAAACAAACCCTGGATCGCATGTGGATATTGCGCAAGTACCTTTCTGACATGAATCCGATCGAAGCGATGGATTTTGTAAAAGACCGTCTGGAAAAGACACGGGACAACGATGAGTTCCTCATGAGCATGAACAGCTAAAAAACGATCCTGATCATATACGGAAAATGGGATACCTCTTTACGGAAGTATCCCATTTTTTATTCTCTTCTTTCTGATGAGCCTGTCTCACAATGGATTATCAGAAGCTAAAATCTTATGATACAGTTTTACACCCTTATCTGTTCTGATCCTCTGTTCCATATTCCTCTCCAGATGAAAGGAAAAGATACATCCGTCCGGCACCTGTAAAAAGTCAGGGAACGATTGCTCTTTATCCAACAAAAAAAGACCACTTTCACAAGCAGTCTTTCCTTTACTTTTTACATCTGGTTATATAGGCCCCGAGTGGTTACCCACCCGACACCTTTTACTATACATAGTTGTAGTTCATCAAGTCAGTCCAGTTCTTTGACTATAGATCAAATATCTTTGTTTTCTACACGTATTTATCTGTGAGCTTCACAAAGAATGCTATTCTTCGCTTTGCAAAGATAGCAAATTTTGCCAGAATGACCCTATATCGGTACAAAAAACTATCAGATACAACTAAAAATTAATAATTTATTTCCATAGATGTATGCCTTTCTTCCGTAGTTCGGATAGAAATACTAGTACATTTCCTGAAAGTTATCCACATGATTCCCTATAGACAGATCTTCAAGAAAGGATTCTCCCTTCTTTTTGAAGAGTATATGGAACGAACCATTCAGGCTCATCGAAAAAATATACATTTTTGAAAATGATTTTGTGATTTTCAAAGATTTTTGATATGTTTTTCTACAATTTTGAAATAAGTTCATGGTTGTCTTCACTATTTTTACTCCGAAAACAACACTTACCTCATACAACCTTATGAAAGCTTTGTATCCACTCCTGACTCTCTTTCCCTGGTCCCACTGTATCACCGCACAGGAGCGTCCCAACTTCCTGATCATCCAATGTGACCATCTGACCCAACGCGTCACAGGTGCGTATGGAGAAACAGAAGGATGTACTCCCGCCATCGATCGCATAGCGAAACAGGGAGTTGTGTTTGCAAACGCGTATGTAGGCTGCCCGCTCAGTCAACCTTCACGCGCGGCATTATGGAGTGGTCTGATGCCTCACCAGACCCGCATTCGTTCCAATTCCGGAGACACGATCAATCCACGCCTGCCCGAACATATACCCACCTTGGGAAGCCTCTTTTCTTCTCAGGGATACCGGGCTGTGCATTTTGGCAAAACACACGATATGGGGGCATTGCGGGGATTTACCCATAAGGAACCGGTAGCCCGGCCATTCGACGATCCGGACTTCCCCCTGAACAAAGACAGCTACTCCGATGTGGGCACCTGCGAAGATGTGGCTGCTTTTCTCTCTTCCGTTCCCGAACAGCCATTCATCTGCATCGCGGACTTCCTGAATCCACATAATATATGCGGGTATGTAGGTACCTACGAGGGAGAGCATGTCAATCCTGCTTTCGACGGACCGCTGCCCGAGCTTCCTGAGAATTTCGAGGTCAATGACTGGGAGTCACTTCCCGTTCCGATACAGTATATATGTTGCAGTCACAGGCGTATGACACAGGCTGCTCATTGGAACGAAGAGAATTACAGGCATTACCTTGCCGCGTTTCAGCACTATACGCGCATGGTCTCCCGACAGATCGAACACATCCTGGAAGCTCTGTATGCTACCCCGGCTGGAAAAAATACCGTTGTTGTGATCTTATCGGACCATGGAGACGGAATGGCTTCCCACCGGATGGTCACCAAACAGATCAGTTTTTACGAAGAGATCACCAATGTTCCTTTTATCTTCGCCGGTCCGGGGATCGTAAAAAGAGAAAATCCGGTGAAAGAGCTGCTCACACATCCGACCACAGATCTGTTGCCTACCTTATGCGAATTGGCAGGTATAGATATACCCCGGGAAAAACCGGGGATCAGCCTCGCCCCCTTCTTACAGGGGAAAGAACAGGAAAAACGTCATCCGTATGTTGTATCGGAATGGCACAGTGAATATGAAGTCATCGTCTCACCCGGACGGATGATCCGCAGTCCGCACTACAAGTATACCCATTATCTCGAAGGAGAAGGAGAAGAATTGTATGATCTCCGGAACGATCCGGGAGAGACTAAGAACCTGGCACGGGATGAATCCTGTAAAGATATACTGGAAGCTCATCGGGAGATGCTGGAAGACTACATCCTGCGTACAGCGGACGACTACCGGAGCCTGAATGTAAAAGCCGATCCGCAATGGAGGCAACATACACCGGGCTATCCGCATCACGAAGGACCAACAGCCAAATGAAGGGATTTACGATGTACTGATTTACGATGTACGATTGAAATTACAGAAAGAATATGTTTGTAAATCTCAATGCGTAACATTTTATATGCAAACATACGAGATGCATAGTTGCGTCTCCGTGACCAAAGTCTTCGCGACCAAAGTTTACGGACTACTTCTACTATGTTCTTCTCAGGAGTCTGTACGGATGCCCTATGTATTTTTATTTCAAACGGTTAACAGGTAATAAAAGACGATCGGTCACATTCACATCACTCATTCCCCTATCAAAATCCAATGAAAGCACATTCATCCGGGGACAAAGGAATTGGATACGTTTCTCCATCCCCCCGGAGGGGATAGGATGAGCTATGCAACTCAACGCTTACAGACTGATGACATGGTAAGGACCACTCCTGACACAGGAAGTCCGTTCTGCAGGCAATCATCATCTGTAGGAAAGAAGTAAAAAGTCACTCATTCAGAATGACCAGAAAAGGTATTTTTTCAACAACAGCCGCAATACATACATTCGGTCCGAAAACAAATGTACGGGACCATAAGCCTTGAACGGAAGGGTTGTTTGTTTTTCCATACGTCTGAAAAATGTAAAGAACGAGGACTTTTATACCGCTGAAACACTTTTCAACGGGTTTTTGTTCATTTTCAGACAAGTTTCAGGAACCAGATACAGGTAGAGATAAAAAACAGGAGTGTCCGGAAAGTCCCTCAACCCGCCCGGTCTGCAATAGATCGCGCCGACTCCGGATCCAAGGACTTTCCGGACACTTTATTCACGTAGCATCCGCGGCTCAGAAACAGACGTTCTTATTTGCTAAAGGTATATTGTTTTCCATCTATATCACCGGAAAGATAATTGGTACGTATCCAGACATTATGTATTTCATAATTGATATCTGCTACCCGATTGATATACAATCCTTCCCGGTTATTGTCGAGCCATCTCCAGGAGATAGTATATGTATTACTTTCATTGTGAGAACTACTTCCGTTATAGGTAGTTGTACTTACGATCTCCTGCCCTGTCCCATCGGTATTGAACATCAATACGTGTTTATGGCTGACATTGTCTTCTGTGTATTCATTGGTCCAGGTATTGGCACACAATTTCTTATCCGTATTATCAATCTCGGTATAATAATTCTTTTCACAAGCGACAAAAGCAGTGGCTACCACCAGCAAAAGCATTATTTTCAATAATTTCATTGTTTTCATCTTTCTTTATTTTGGTGATTGAAAGGTCAAATATAAGTTTTTTCCCGCTGCGATTTTACAAAAAAACCTTCATTTTACATTTATTTACTATCTCATTTTCTTTTCCGGCTTTACTGAAATCAGCCCCATGCCAGGAACGATCGCTGTCTGTAACCGTACGATCTGTACATGTATTTCTTCTGCTCATCAGCAGAAACCCGAAATTCCGGACAGAAAATCTCTGTTCCTTTCTCTGCTGTTGGCTTTAATTGCTTACTTTTGTCGGTGTATATACATAATTGAGATACGATGCAGCCCTTAAAAGAACGATTCACTCCCCGCTCCTACCCGGATCATATAGAGGAAAAAATACAACAGTTCAACACACAAGGCTATCTGTTGCCTCCCTGCCACGTGCTGCGTACGCCGGAGCAGATCGAAGGGATACGGGAAAGCGGAAGGATAAACACCTTGTTGCTGGACTACCTGAGCGAACATATCCGTGAGGGCATTTCCACGGCCGAGATAGATCGATTGGCCTACGAATTCACCCTTTCGCACGGAGCTATACCTGCTCCGTTGCATTACGAAGGATTTCCCGCCAGCATCTGTACCAGCATCAATGAAGTCGTATGCCACGGCATTCCCAGTGAACAGGAAATCCTCCGCGAAGGAGATATTATGAATGTAGATGTATCTACCCTTTACAACGGATACTATTCGGATGCCTCCCGCATGTTCCTGATCGGGGATGTAGCTCCCGAAGTAAAGAAACTGGTAAGAGTAGCAAAGGAATGTCTGCAGATAGGTATCGAAGCCGCCCAGCCGTGGGCACAACTGGGAGATATAGGAGCTGCCATACAGGCCCATGCCGAAAAACATCATTACGGGGTGGTGCGGGATCTGTGCGGACACGGAGTAGGGCTAAAATTCCACGAGGCTCCCGACGTGGAACATTTCGGCACTCCTCATACAGGGCTGCTGATCGTACCGGGTATGACCTTCACCATAGAACCGATGATCAACCTGGGCACCTGGGAAGTATATACAGATGCCGCGGACGGATGGACAGTGCGTACAGACGATGATCTGCCTTCGGCACAATGGGAACATACCCTCCTGATCACAGAAAAGGGAAATGAAATACTGACCTACTGACCCAGCCACACTCAAAACCGACTTTAGTTCACACACAAATACTGTCTTCCCATGTTCTATATCCTTTTACTCAACTCGGCTCTCCTGATTGTGATCCTGGCCCTGGTATTCACCCGCGACAAACAACGCATCCTTCTGAACCAACTGGAACAGATCGTTCGGCAGCAGATGAAAGAGAACCGTGAAGAACTCAATCGAAGCCTCCGCGAAATGCGTATGGAGATCCAGGATACCCTCCATAAAAATACCATCGCTACGGGAGAACTACAGAAACAGAAATTTGATATGCTGGTACGCCAGCAGGAACTCCTGATACACGCTACGGAAAAGAAACTGGATGAGATGCGGATGATGGTGGAAGAGAAACTTCAGAATACCCTCAACGAACGTATCAGTCAGTCGTTCGATCTGGTGCGTACTCATCTGGAAAGTGTACAGAAAGGGCTGGGAGAAATGAAATCCCTGGCACAGGATGTGGGAGGATTGAAAAAAGTACTGAGCAATGTGAAAATGCGGGGTACTTTCGGCGAAGTACAACTGGCGGCTCTGCTCGAACAGATATTGAGTCCTGAACAATATGAAGCAAACGTAAAAACGAAAAAAAGCGGAACCGAATTTGTGGAATTCGCGATACGGCTTCCGGGTAAAGACGACGAAGGCAGCATTGTGTATCTACCTATCGATGCGAAATTCCCCAAAGATGTATATGAGCAGTACTACGATGCGTTTGAGGCAGGAGACGCGGCTCTGATGGAAAGCTCCGGTCGTCAGCTCGAACAGACCATCCGGAAAATGGCCCGTGACATACACACCAAATACGTAGACCCGCCTTTCACTACCGAATTCGCCATCCTGTTCCTTCCTTTTGAGAGCATATACGCCGAAGTGATCCGACGCACAGCCCTGATAGAGATCTTACAGAAAGAACACAAAGTCATTGTCACCGGCCCTACCACCCTGGGAGCCATTCTGAATAGCCTGCAAATGGGTTTCCGCACCCTGGCGATACAAAAACGTACAGGTGAAGTATGGAAAGTGCTGGGAGCGGTAAAAACCGAATTCGGCAAGTTCGGAGGGCTTCTGGAAAAAGTCCAGAAAAATCTGCAAACGGCAGGAGATCAGTTGGAGGAAGTCATGGGTAGAAGAACCAGGGCCATTGAGCGCAGACTAAGCCAGGTAGAAAAGTTACCTCACGAAGAAAGCCGGCAATTGCTTTCCGTAGAATATCCGGACGAGGAGGAAGAATGAAGAATAAAGAGGCAGGAAAAAATAATGGGGTAAAATGACCGGACTTTCCTTGTAGAATCAGCGCCTGTTTACAGGTTGCCCGTTTCTTTCTTCTGGCTTATTTGGGGGTTGTTTTTTCTTTTTTTGAAGCGATAACAGCGGGCTATCCGAGCTAAAAAAAGAGGAAAAACCGGCCAACCAACGGTCTGCGGAGTCAAAAGATGTCTGAAAATAGGACGAAAGTATCTTATCATAAATTTTCCGTGGAAAATTTAAACAGGCTCTGATTTTGAGATATTAAAAAACCGAATATATTTGTAGAGAGTATGTGTTTGTAGAAACAGATACGATTTTTTATTGGTATAGCCTGGCGCCATCCGAACCACCACCTCCGATCCGCATCGGGGCTATCGAAAAGCTACTTTTGGGCTTGATGTCCTACTCTATGTTATATAGACGTAGACTCACTTCCATATAGTAGATAGGCGCGTGGTGGTGCCTGATGGCGTTATGGACAGTGCAGTCTACGTCATTTTTTATGTCTTAGGCTCCGCTTTGAATATCAACCTGTAAAGTATCAACACATGAAACAATGCTGGGTATGAAAAAGTTTTTTCATTGAAGCCGGTCTCCGACACAGGATCACAGCGCGTCTTCCGCACGCATTCCGATCAACAACACGTCAACAGATTCTTTTCCTGCTCCCGTACAACAATCTCCGGCAAGATAGTGAAAAAACAAAAACAAGATGGTAATTATTTATCTGAAAAAGCGACTTGACTGAACTATTCTGTTGACAAAAAAATCCAACTGACTCGGTACGAGTCGGTTGGATTTTCATTTATGGGGAACGCCTTGTTGTCTCCGGACGATCACAGAAACCTCTGTATCCTGTTTTGTATCTGTACACTGCCCTATAAGATCCTTCTCTCTGTAACGCGTGAAGAGGGCCGGTCGCTCTTAATCGAGTTTGAGAACTGCAAGGAAAGCTTTCTGAGGAACTTCTACATTCCCGATCTGCTTCATTCTCTTTTTTCCTTTTTTCTGTTTTTCCAACAGCTTTCGCTTCCGGCTGATGTCTCCCCCGTAGCACTTGGCTGTTACATCTTTCCGGACAGCCTTGATCGTCTCACGGGCTATGATCTTGGAACCGATAGCGGCCTGGATGGCAATATCAAACTGCTGACGCGGGATCAGTTCCTTCAGTTTCTCACACATACGCCGGCCCATGTCATACGCGTTGTCTACATGGGTCAGTGTAGAAAGCGCATCTACCGACTCTCCGTTGAGCAATATATCCAGCTTGATCAGTTTGGAAGGGCGGAACCCATCCTGGTGATAGTCGAAAGACGCATATCCTTTAGAGATACTTTTGAGCTTATCATAGAAATCGATCACGATCTCTCCCAGCGGCAGGCTGTAGTGGAGCTCCACCCGATTGCCGGAAATGTATTCCTGCCTGAGCAGCTCTCCCCGTTTCCCCAGGCAAAGGCTCATAATAGGACCTATATAGTCTGTGGTGGTAATAACAGAAGATTTGATATAGGGCTCTTCGATATGATCGATCAGGGTAGCATCGGGCATTCCACCCGGATTATGTACCTCAGTCATATTCCCCTGTTTGTCATAGATCCGGTAAGACACATTGGGCACCGTAGTGATCACGTTCATATCAAACTCACGATCCAGACGCTCCTGGACGATCTCCATGTGCAGCAATCCCAGGAACCCGCAACGGAAACCGAATCCCAGTGCCAGAGAAGACTCCGGCTGGAAAGTCAATGAAGCATCGTTGAGCTGCAATTTCTCTAACGAAGAACGCAGGTCTTCAAAATCTTCCGCGTCGATCGGATAGAGTCCGGCAAATACCATCGGTTTCACCTCTTCAAATCCCGCGATGGCTTTGTCGCACGGACGGCTCACGTGTGTAATGGTATCTCCTACCTTCACCTCTTTGGAAGACTTGATCCCGGAGATGATATATCCCACATCACCTGTACGCAGTTCTTTGCGCGGTACCATATCCATTTTCAGTACCCCGATCTCATCTGCTGTATATTCTTTCCCCGTATTGAAGAACTTCACCTTATCTCCCGAACGGATCACTCCGTTCACGATCTTGAAATAAGCAATGATGCCGCGGAAGGAGTTGAACACCGAATCGAAGATCAACGCCTGCAAAGGTGCCTCTTCGTTTCCTTTGGGATGTGGTATGCGCTCGATCACCGCGGCAAGGATTTCATCTACTCCCATACCCGTCCGGCCGGAAGCCCGGATGATCTCTTCGCGTTTGCATCCCAGCAGTTCCACGATCTCATCCTCTACCTCTTCGGGCATGGCATTGATCATGTCGCATTTGTTGATGATAGGTACGATCTCCAGATCGTTGTCAATGGCCATATACAGATTGGAGATGGTCTGTGCCTGTACGCCCTGTGTGGCATCCACGATGAGCAGAGCGCCTTCACAGGCAGCAATGGAACGGGAGACTTCGTAAGAGAAGTCCACATGTCCCGGTGTGTCGATCAGATTGAGGATATACTTCTCGTTGTTGTAGGTATACTCCATCTGAATGGCATGGCTCTTGATGGTGATACCCCGCTCCTTCTCCAGGTCCATATCGTCCAGCATCTGTCCGTTGGTCACCTGTATGGTATTCGTATACTCCAGCAGCCGATCGGCCAGGGTAGATTTACCGTGGTCTATGTGGGCGATTATACAAAAATTACGTATATGTTTCATACAAATCATACTCAGATAAATGGGTGTGCAAAGATAGTGAAAGCCGAACGCAGAGCAAAGTTTACTTAAGCTATGCTGAGGCGCATCCTATCTTCTATAAAGATAGTGAAAGCCGAATGCAGAGCGAAGTTTACTTTAGCTATGCTGAGGCGCATCCTATCTTCTGAAAAGATAGTAAAAGCCGGGAGGGATCCTGCAAATTTACCTGCAAAGATGTCCCAGGCGCATCCTATCCGCTACAAAGATACGCAAAAAGCCAGATATAAAAAATGCGCTGAACACATATAAACGGTTCAACGCATTTTTTATGAGTTAGCTAAGATCCGGATCAGATCAGCTTTACAAAAAGATCACCTTCTACATCCTGAGTAGAAACTTTTTCTTCTCTGAGCAACCATCCAAGACCCAGATACAGATCTTTATCTACCAGTTTAGTTGCTTTTTTGATCTGTTTGGCAGATAAACCTTCAGTTCCATCCAGGGCTGACCAGATCTTTCCGGCGTTTTCACCAGCTTTTACTTTCAACATTGCTTTAACAATTTTAGTTAGACATGCGTTCAAACCTGAGAAGTTATCAATCATCAGATTTTATTTCGGGGACAAAGATATGTATTTTTATGTTATAGAACACATTATTGACTATTTTTTTCATGATTTTGTCATAAAAAGTGGAATCCGAACCTATTTATTACGTTTTTCCAAACTTTCGACCCATATTTTCGCTGCTTCTTTAATTATTCTTATACAAGGTCGCGTGGTATAATAGGGGTCGGTGCGCTCCTCCGGAACAGGAGAAAGAGAAGTATCTTCCGGCAATCCAAGCAATTCCCTGCAACAAAGCGATCCATTGCGCCGGCGAAATTCCGCGGCAAGTTCCTGTACAAACTTATAGTTCGCGGCCTTCCCGGCTTTGTCACCGGGTAGGCTGCTTCCCTTTTCCAGGCCTGCCAGTAGGAAAAGGGCACAAGCAGCCCCACAGGTTTCCCGCATACGTCCTATGACTCCTCCGAAAGAGGCAGACATACGCAGGGCCAGTTCTTCGGGTATTCCATAGAGATCTGCGAACGCAGCCAGTACAGCCTGGGAGCAATTGTAACCTGCCTTGAAAAGTTCTACCCCTTTTTCTATTCTTTCTCCATCGTTCTTCGGTTTTTACTCATGCTGCCCCAATAACTGTGACAAAATAATATTTATAAGTAGAGAAGTTCATCATTCATGGTATGTATACTATTCCGGTGCCCTGTAGAGACGCATATTTGCGTCTCAGCATACCGAATGGGAATCCCTTTATCATGCGGGATACATTTTTGTCGGACCTGCGCCACGAAGACGCACGCCTGTATGTTTGACCTGCACCGCGGAGACGCACGCCGTGCGTCTCTACAGGTAATCCCTTTCTCTGTAGACGAAGTAAGATAAACTCATTTTATGGATGTATTTATCCATAGTATACCGCCTCTGTACAACACAACGGAGCAGGAGATCTACCATGAATCAGGAACACTTACTTGGTAATTAACACCTTTTTTATAGATTACAAATCTATAAAAAAGTATCTTTGTACACAATAAATAAGAAGAAGGTATGGCTACCACATTTGATATACAACTTCCTCATTACCCACGGGGATTTCACCTGATCACCCATGAGATCGTCTCCCGTCTGCCCGAACTGCCGGAAAGCGGCATCATCGTCCTGTTTATCAAACATACCTCTGCCGGACTGACGATCAATGAAAATGCCGACCCGGATGTAAGGCACGATTTCCAGACTTTTTTCAACCGGATGGTTCCCGACGGAGCCCCTTACTTTATTCATACCCTGGAAGGACCCGACGATATGAGCGCCCATATAAAAGCCTCCCTGATGGGAACAAGTGTGACTATACCGATCAAAGATCACCGTCTTCATCTGGGAATCTGGCAGGGCATCTATCTCTGTGAATTCCGCGACGGAGGAGACCACAGGAAAATCAGTGTAACCATTCTATAGACAGATCTCCTTTGTCTGTTGCGACCAGTATACTGCGGAAAAGGCAAAGTCACTGTTCTATCTTCTATGTGCGAAAAAGCCGGAATAGAAACCTGTCGGAAATCACTTCCTGAAAAGACAAAGATCTTCTCAGCCCTGGGAGACAGCCTCCTGAGGCCAGGATTTTGCCAACACCTTACTACCCTATTGGCAAAGTTTTGCCACCCTGTTGGCAAGGTCTTGCCATCCCACTGGCAAAGTGTTGCCAACGCATTGGCAAAATCTTGCCAACAGGGTGGCAAAATAGCCCTTAAATGACAACCCAATCGTACAGGAAGAATGACGGGGTTATTCGCCTACCAATCATATTGTTCTACATAGGCGTCAAATTCCTGCGGAGGGTCCACACCACATTTTTTAAGTATATTCAGCACCTGTTGTTGCTCGGCGGGAGAAAGCAAACGTTCGCCCTTTCGGATCCGGTAATAGGTTCTCTGACTGAAACAGGAGATCAGCTGAGAGATCACAGCCTGCATCTGTTTGTAAGGCAGGTTTTCCAGTAGCCTGACGCATCCTTTGGCAAAGCGGGCTTTGGCAGCAGACCGATAAAAGGGACAATCTTCCCCTTCCAGAGAAGCCAGGTAGTTGGGACTGATAATCATCCAGTGCGGTATATCCGCAGGTATACTCTGTACAGCGAGTTGTCTCAGACACGTATTTGCATGCGGACATCCGCAGTTCAGACAAAGAGGATAGTTAGAAGGGATCTGGGAATAATGGATTTCTGCTTTCATGAGTTTCATCGGTTTGCAAAACAAATATAAGGAAAAGTAATCGCTTTGCATACAACTTTGTGCAAATTCCTCGGATTTGGGTTACCAGACTTGCCTCCCGTTCCATGACGAATCCCATCCTCCGGGATTTTTTTGTAGGGTAAATGGATATGTTTGCTAAGTATTCTGTCTACAAGGTATCTTTAGTGCTGCAGGCACTTCGGATACATCGTAAACAGAATACTTGGTAAATAAGACATATGGTAAACATCATCCTTTATGGATATAACCACTGTATCCTGCATGGGTTTGACAAATAAGTTTGCTTCGTCGACCGCCTGTCCCCGATTTCTTCTTCCTGCTTTCTGACGCGCGCAAACCACTCCCCTTTCCGGGTATGTCCCTTCCCGGATACGACAAAGGCTGAAAGATCTCTCCTTCAGCCTTTATCTATTCAAAAGATCCACTTTTCCTTAGGATCAAACAGTTTCTCTGCCGCTCATGATACGTAAAAGGATCAATACCCCATTTGCCTGAGTGCTTTGCACAACTGATCGGGGCAGGAAGTGGAGCGGTTTCCGCAACGCACTCCTTCCAGGCGCGCAAGTACCTCTTCCGGTGACAGACCGGTGACCAACCGGGAGATTCCCTGCAAATTGCCGTTGCACCCTCCCCAGAAAACTACTTTTTCAATGAGATGGTTGTCATCTACACTCACCTCGATCACCTGGCTACAAGTGCCCTGCGGTTTATAAGTAAGTTCCATTATTCCTCCTCTGCTACTGGTTTCAGATTGGTATATACATTCTGTACATCCTCATCTTCTTCCAGACGTTCTACCATCTTCTCTATGGTTTCGCGCTGTTCATCCGTAAGTTCCTTCTCATCGTTAGGAATACGGGTAAACTCGGATCCTTTGATCTCATAGCCGTTTTCCTCCAGATACTTCTGGATCTGACTGAAAGATTTCGGATCGCCGTACAGGATCACTTCATCTCCCTCATCTTCATACTCCTCATCCACCCCATAATCGATCAGTTCAAGGATCAGATCATCCAGATCGACCCCTTCTTTCCGGGCAATGGTGAACATGGCTTTGTGACTGAAAATAAAGTCGAGACTTCCACTGGTACCCAACGAGCCACCGTATTTATTAAAGATACTGCGCACATTGGCCACTGTACGGGTCGTGTTGTCTGTGGCTGTCTCTACGAAAACAGCCACGCCAAACGGTCCGTAACCCTCGTAGTTCATCTCTTTGTAATCTTTCTGGTCTTTGCCCAGCGCGTTCTTGATGGCCCGTTCGATGTTGTCCTTAGGCATATTCTCCCGCTTCGCATTGGCAATGACCGAACGCAGGTGCGGATTGTTTTCCGGATCGGGACCACCGGCCTTTACCGCGATAGCGATCTGTTTTCCTACCCGGGTAAATACGCGGGCCATATTGCCCCACCTTTTCAGTTTGGATGCTTTTCTATATTCAAATGCTCTTCCCATGGGATTTGTATTTTCTATCTTGTAGTTACAAAAATAAATTTCATTTCCGGTCTATCTCAGTCGCGCCCCCAGCTTGTTTTCCAGATTGGCAACTAATTTAGACATGATCTTATCAATGATCTTATCGTTCAGCGTACGTTCTTCGTCCTGTAGCAGGAAACTGACCGCGTAGGATTTCTTTCCCGGTTCCAGGTTTTTTCCTTCGTACACATCAAACAGGCTCACCTCTTTCAGCAGTTTTTTCTCCGTTTCGTACGCGATCTTCTCTATCTCGGCAAACTGTACCTGCTTATCCAGCAACAGAGCCAGGTCTCTCCTTACCGCAGGATATCGGGAGATCTCTTTATAACTGATCTTTACCTTACGGATGGCTTTCATCAACTCTTTCCAGTTGAGTTCCGCGTAATAGACCTCCTGATCAATACCAAACAACCTGAGGTGACGTTTGGCAACGATGCCACATGTAGCCAGCAGTTTTCCTCCACGGGTATGGACAGACAATGCTGTCGCATACAGATCATTGGTCAGGTTGCCAACCACCACACTACACATATCCAGTCCCAGCCGCAGGAAAATATCCTCGACGTACGCCTTCAGTTCATATACACTGCTCTCTTCATCGGCATGGGCCCACGAATTCTGTATCCTCTTACCGGTGAGCCAGAGCCCCAGGTGATATTCTTCGGAATAAGGAGCCAATACCTTCTCCGGATCTCTGCGTCCGGCATGATACGAATAACAATTTCCGAATTCAAAGAATCTCAAATCCGCACTTTTACGGTTGATGTTATACGCAATACTCTCCAGACCACCAAATAACAACGTCTGTCGCATCGCGTTCAGATCACTGCTCAACGGGTTGAGAAGCATTACCGATCGTTCAGGCGCATAGTCTGTGAGCCCGTCGTAATAGGCCGCGCGGGTCTGGGAGTTGTTGAGGATCTCATGAAAGCCGGAGCCGACCAGCTGTTCGGAGATCAGGTTCTGCAATTTGTTCGAATCGTCTTCTTTCCCCTTAGTAGTCAGACTGGAAGTCAACGTAGAAGGGATCTCTACATTATTATATCCATAGATACGGAGTATATCTTCGATCACATCTACATCGCGCTGTACATCTACCCGATACGGAGGTACTCCCAATACCAGTCCGGCAGGGTCTTCCTGCAGGATCTTCATCTCCAGGCTGGATACGATCTTTTTCACCGTTTCTACCGGGATCTCTTTACCGATCAGCGTACGTATCTTGTTGTAAGAAACACTCACCACAAAATTTTCCACAGGACACTCGCAGACATCTTTGATCTCCGAAGAGATGGTGCCACCCGCCAGTTCTTTCACCAGCAGAGCCGCCAGTTTCAGACAGTAGACAGTCTGATTCGGATCAATCCCCCGTTCAAAGCGGAAAGAGGCATCCGTATGAAGTCCATGCCTGCGGGCCGTTTTACGTACCCAGGTCGGATGGAAATAAGCACTTTCTAAGAATATATCGGTGGTAGCTTCGGTGGATCCCGAATCCAATCCGCCAAACACACCGGCAATGCACATACCTTCCTGCTCGTTGCAGATCATCAGGTCCCGATCGGACAATTTGCGTTCTACGCCGTCGAGTGTGGTAAACGGAGAACCTTCGGGCAGTGTTCTTACGATCACTTTTCCTCCTTTGATCTCTCCCGCGTCAAAACAATGCAAAGGCTGCCCGAACGCATGCAAAATATAGTTGGTAACATCCACTACGTTATTGATGGGACGCACTCCGATGATACGCAGTTTATCCTGCAGCCATCCGGGACTCTCCTTCACCGTCACACCGGATACGGTGACTCCGGCATAGCGCGGACACGCCTCCCGGTTCTCTACGATAACGTCTATATCAAGATCATGATTCTCTACCTTAAAATCCTCTACCGACGGAGCAGATAAAAAGGTCTCATATCCGTTCTGCAACAAATAGGCATACAGATCGCGTGCCACACCGTAGTGAGAGGTCGCATCCGCCCGATTGGGAGTAATATCTACCTCCAGTACATAATCGCTCTTTACCTGGTAATATTCTTTGGCAGGCGTACCCGGTACGGCTGACTCCGGAAGTACGATGATACCCTCATGTCCTGTTCCGATGCCTATCTCATCTTCGGCACAGATCATCCCGTTGGACTCTACACCGCGTATTCTGGATTTCCTGATCACGAAACTATCTTCTCCGTTATACAGAGTGGTACCTACGGTGGCTACCACCACTTTTTGTCCCGCGGCTACATTGGGAGCACCGCAAACAATCTGTACAGGCTGTCCGTCTCCCAGATCTACCGTTGTCGTGTGCAGATGGTCCGAATTGGGATGGTCCTCGCAAGTCAGTACTTCACCGATCACCAATCCTTCCAGCCCTCCTTTGATGGTCTGTACCTCTTCCACGCTTCCGGTCTCCAACCCGATGGAGGTCAGCGCCGCGGCCACCTCCTCCGGAGAGAGATCAAAAGTTACATACTCTTTCAGCCAGTTATAAGAGATATTCATATAATAGGATATTTTTTTAGTTATCAAAAGACCCGCAAAGGTAATAAGTTTTTTTGGGAGTGAGGGTACTAAACCTAAGAAAATTAACCTTTCCGGAAGGAGCATGAAAGGGGCGAAAATGTAAAAAAGCTCCGACATCCGAAGGACGCGGGAGCTTTTTATACTACTGCCGGAAATCCATATTCCGGCCATAGAGAAACAAAAGAAATATCAAAATTAAGTTCAGGTTAAAGGGTATCAGTTTTATTATTTATAAAGATAACCATGGTTTCATTTCTGGTTCATTGCTCAGAATCGTTTGGTGTAACGATGGCAATAAGGCTGTTTTCCGGTCTTGGTATAGTAATTCTGATGATAGTCTTCCGCTTTCCAGAAGGTAGAAGCCGGCGTCACCTTAGTTACTACTTTATATCCTTTGCCATTGAGCTGCCCGATCAGTTTGCGGGCAATCTCCTCTTGTTGAGGAGTGGTGTAGAAGATCTCCGAACGATACTGGTTGCCCAGGTCCGGACCCTGTCCGTCGGTCTGTTCCGGATCGTGTATTTCGAAAAACATCTTTGCCAGCGTTTCGTAAGAGACCTGTTCCGGATCAAAAAGTATGCGCACAGCTTCGGCATGTCCGGTCTTTCCGGTACTCACCTGTTCATACGTCGGATGGGGAACATCTCCACCGATATATCCCGATTCTACCGAAAGTACGCCGGGGATCTGCTTCATCAGATGCTCTACCCCCCAGAAACAGCCACCGGCAAAAATCGCTGTCTGATCTTCCTCTCCCTGAGGCACAATGGTGCCTTCCTCTTCTGCTTCGGCCACAAAATCTAAAGAAATCGAGTTGACACAATGACGGGTATTCTTCGGCGTGAACCGTTCGCCCTCAAAAACATGTCCCAGATGAGCTCCACAGTTGCCACAGACAATCTCTGTACGTATACCGTCACTATCCGGTATGCGTTTTACAGATCCGGGGATCTCTTCGTCGAAACTGGGCCATCCGCAACCGGATTCAAACTTATCTTCCGAACGGAACAAAGGGTTTCCACAACGTTTGCAGACATATATACCCTCTTCCTGGAAATCATAATATTTTCCGGTAAAAGGACGTTCTGTGCCTTTATATACGATCACTCTCTCTTCTTCTGGGGTCAATTCTTTCATTTCCTGAGCCATTATTAAATTAGTCATCCAACAAAAAGCAAATATAAAGAATAATCCGGCTTTTACTTGCATGGTTTAAAATATACGATTCAACTCTTTCCAACTAAGAACGTGACTTTGGTGACAATTGTTTAAGATCAAATTGTTAAAATTACAAGTAAGCCAAAAATTTAGCTAAATAAATTCTTAAAAAAACAATTACAAAAGATACAGCCTACTGATCCGTCTCTCTGATAGCAACCTGTGTTCCGCGCCACAACTATAGGTAATTTTCCTCTCTCTGATCTGTCAGTCAACAGTCCTTTCTGCTGCAACATTTTTTTATTCAGTACTTTATATTCTCTATTTCATTCCTGTTGTACCTGATCCCATACCGGTCAAACATCCGGAGATCTTCTTCCATCAGTCCGGTATTGAGCACGTTGACAGCTTTGTTATAATCATTTATATACATACGCGGAAGATCTTCCCACCGGGAATTTACAAGAGACTGATTTTTTCTCAGATAGTCACAATGTATATCCGCCAGATCGCCTACTGTATGAAAAACAGCGGCCGTTGTAGCCGCAGCCCACATATTGTCTGTTGCCGCGGCAAATTTCTCCGGATACATGTCGATATATTCCGGAGAGAACCAGGCAAATGCCGCCGTGTGCAATTGATAATAGGTGGTGGTAGGAGAAGCATGTAAGAACCTTCCCCGCCGGTCGTCCAGCAAATCCTCTCCATGATCGGAACAATACAACAAAGCAGTACGCGCACCGCTCTCTTCAAGAAGAGAGATGATGCCTGCCAATACATGGTCCGTATAATAAATACTGTTGTCGTAGGCATGAACGATCTTATCCTTATGCTTCAAAGAGACAGAAGGGGCTTCATCTGGCAGAAAACGGGCAACTTCTTTAGGATAACGTTTGCTGTGATTGACATGTGAACCATACATATGCATGACTACAAAAAGAGGGTCTGAAGAAGAAAAAAGGATCCGACGCAACTCAGGGATCATCTCACCATCATACCGATTTTCATAGTAACCATTTTTTAGGGTGATATCCACAGTCTGATCAGCTTCCGAAGCAAAAAACTCGGTCAATGATTTATTGGCCGGTTGGTTGGAAATAAACGCGGTACGAAAACCGGCTTCACGGAACAGGGTCACTATACTTTTACACTTGTATATACTGTCATAATTTTCCGCGGCACAAGGAGATAAGATAATGGGAACGCTTTTATGGGTGGTATTGCTCTGAGTAAGTACATCCCGGAAAGGGACCAGTCCCTGCATAGCTGACATCTGCGGAGTAGTGTCCCGATCATATCCAAATAAGCTCCATGAGCTGGCCCGGGAGGCCTCTCCTATCACCAATACATAAATCTCCCGCTGATCATCTGACCATTCTTTTTGTGCGTTGAAACAAAATCCTTCTGAAGTATCAAAATAACGCAGACTGTGCTTCCAGCGTTGTGCGGCCAATTGGATATTGTAACACACATTGACCGGAAAAATATGATATTGGAAAGCGAATCCCGGATTTCTCATTCCGGACACGGTTGCCGCTCCCATACCCGTAACTGCAAGAACTACCGCCACTATGGCCAGCCTTTTCCTGTATCCAGGCTCCAACCGATCTTTTCTCCGTACAGAACAAACAGCACCCACGATCAGAGGAAGATAGAGAATACATACAAACATCACCGCCGGATAGATACTAGCCAATAGTTCTCCTGCCTCAGCCGGGTTAGTGGTAAAAAGATTGGTAAACATATCTACTGCAATGATCGAATTGCCAAATAGAAAAGAAATCACGATCTGAAAAGCAGCCAGCACCATAAACGGAACGGCACACAAGATCATTTTTCCTGTACAGGGAACTGTTAACACCCACAACAGATAAAAAGCGGCCGGAAGCAACAAAGAAGCGATACAGGTGGTAGTACGATAAGGCTCTGTACAGACCAGAATAAGATTAGGGAACAGCATGGCAACCATAAACCATACGATCCATGTATACTTCCACGAACAACAAGCACGTATATACTGGCAAAACTTCATCAGAGTCCTTCGTTTATATTAAAAATAAAACCGGTCTTTTCTATACCTGTACCATACCTCAACCCGACATTCACCCTACTCCGCGACTCATGTCCCTCTCTGTATGGTACGGAATTTCCGACTGATGGTTACATCCATCATCTGTGTGAGACATACAGGCTGGTAAAGCCTCAGGATACCAACCCGGTATCAGCCCCTGGCAGACCTTTTTCCTGGATAAGAAACCCGCCCCAGCTGTTTCTGTATGGGGAACATGGAGGGATCAAAGATATAATATGACAATTACAGCAGCAGAAAACTCAGTTCCTAATTTGAGTTTTTTAATAAAAGTTATACAATTCATGAAGAAACACTCTCTCCGGTTCACAGACCAACAGATCCGGGTAGAAAAGAAAAGTACCCTTCCTCTCCATCCTACACGGCCGACATGAACCCTACGGTGCGGATAAAAAAAAGAGATGGCTTTTTCAAGTCATCTCTTTTCGGACGTTTTTTATATATCCATCAGATTTAGAAGTGGTTGTATAAGAGGCCGGTTCCATACCGGAAAACCGGCAACCGGATGTATGGGAAAAGAAAACTCCGTCGGTCAAAGAAACACGCGATTATCTAACCCTACCAGATAGTTTGTCTATCAATTTTTAAATTGTATTTACGTTTTTCATTTAACCAGTGTATAAACGTTTTTTCATAGAGGACAACCTATGAGGTTTCCCCAACCAACGAAGTTTTCTATATCATGCTCTGCATCTGTCAGGAGAATTCATACACCAACATTTTATTGGCCACAAACTGATTGACCATGGATGAGAATTCTTTCATATCTATATCTTTCACAGTCCGGTGTGCCGTTTTCAGATCCTGCGGAGAAGAGAACAAATCCATCACCTCCTTCTCTTTGGGACAAATGCTGGAAAGGAATTTACGGTTCATACGATCCATGACAAAATAGGTATCCTGATCGTTCAGCCGTACACACTCTATGTAGCTGTTCTTCACCAATTTCAGATGAGTCAGATCAATCTCCTTGAGTGTGGTATAGAAAGAGATGATCTCCAGTATCTTTTTATCATTTGCCCGGCCCTCTTCCAACAGACGTTCCCGGGCAGGCAACAGATCCTTTTCCGTGAGTTTCAGTGCCTGATCTATATCTTTTACCAGCACCTGCAGAGGAAAATATTCATCCTTGATCCCCTCTTGTCTTCCAAAAAAACTATTGTGATAATATTCCACAACGTTGTTCTGACTGATCACCCCCACATGTCCATAGTCTCCGGCCAGCACCACCGGTTTTCCGTACAAAATCCCTTTAAGTGCCGTATATTTATTCCCGATCACTACATCCGCGGCACGGATCAGCACATCCGCGTCTTCATCTTCCGAATGCATCGTGATATGGGCATCAGCATATCCTCCGTAATATTCCGGATCACCAGTGATCACATCTATTTTGCAATCGCCCAGCGTATTGAGCAGAAACAGGGTACGCAACAGGGTACGATTGTCTCCCATCCCTACCAGCAAACGTACAGGCGAACTCCGTTGCCGGATGGTTCCGGAAATTTTCTGTTCGGGCTGCCAGAAAGGAAAACAGATGGGCGTTACATAGCCCCCGGATAAGGTGATACTGTTTGCCTTTACCAACAACACATGCTCATATTGCGTAGCGTCCCAGATATACTCTTTCGGATAATCAAGCATCGAAATCGAATAGATAACCGGAGTATCAGAGCACAATTGCTTCACCCGCTCGTATCCTTTCTTATTAAATGCTATGATGAGATCGTATGAATTCGCTTGTTCCACATTTACATCAGGATCAAAATCGATCTGATAGTTTTCCTGTTGCAACAGTTTGTACAACCCCCGGCACATCTCGCGTTGTGCACAGGTATTTGCATACGTGGAAAACAAAATTCGCTTCATAATAATGATTTTAAGTTACTATTCCCCATACGTAACTTTTTCATGCAAGATACTATCCCGCATAGGTACGTAGGTATATGACTATTTCATTCTTCATATAACATCTCATTTCATAGTTAATATTTACATCATTATTTTCTCAGACTACTGCTTTTTCCATCACAGATAGCAGGCGAGCGTGCAGCCCCGACCAGCAGTAACCGGTATTCTACTCCAGAAGGAACTTACCGGACACATGCATTCCATTGTGTCCTCTGAGTTCCAGCAGGTAGATCCCCGGTCCACAATCATTCAGACAAATGGAAGAACGGATCGAATTGTAAGATCTTACAGAACGTACCGTGTTATCTTCCATTTTACAAATGAAAAGTGAAGCCTCGGGCAGATTTTCCGATGACTGTAAATACATCACTTTCCGGGTGACAACTGCAGAAATGAAAGATTCTCCGGACCTCGGAGAACTCCAGTCGCCGCTGAGGCGCACCTGCTGACTATCATCCCATGAGACTACAGGAAGGGAAGCACTTTTCGCATCCACGGTATCACCGGCAAACCACAGAAAAATCTGTAAGGCCAGATACCCTACTCTGGTATTAAAAACCGGAGTCAGTTGTGTAAAAAAGTCTCTTTTTTCCTTATAATCATATCATTTTACAGTCATTAAACGATCAAATACTCAATTTTGTTCTCTTACCTTTTGTTTTTATATTTTTACCAAATCACTTTTCTCCCACCTCGGG
>JAJBTC010000100.1 GCA_020861095.1 Bacteroides sp. | reverse complement strand
ATGTGACTTTACGTACAGAATTGTACAGTTAAGTTGTAAAATCTATCAAAACTTATACATATTAACCAAAGTACAGGACACGAAAAGAATCTAAAACCAGTAAATGCCATTGCTTACCAGATCGAAACGGCTTTTACAGAACAATAGTTTGAGGAGTAAGAAAATATGGGAATAAACAGGAGGGATCTATACCTGACGACAAGGATTTATAATAAAATTACCCGGAAGCAGAACTCCCGGGTAATTGAAATATTCTGATAGAATTGTTTTTCTAATCTAATTTATGGATCACTAATCCGGAACGGAGTTTGGGCTCGAACCAGGTAGTTTTGGGAGGCATGATATTACCTGTATCCGCAATATCCATCAGTTGTTTCATAGATACCGGATAGAGTGCGAGGGCGACCTTCATTTCTCCGCTATCCACACGCTTGCTCAACTCGCCTAATCCACGGATACCGCCCACAAAATCGATACGCTTGTCGGAACGCAGGTCTTTGATACCCAGGATTCCATCTAAGATCAGGTTGGAAGAGATGGTCACATCCAGTACACCGATCGGATCGTTGTCATCATACGTACCCGGCCGGGCAGTGAGACTATACCACTTACCCTCCAGGTAAAGTGCAAAGTTGTGCAACGCATTAGGTTTGTAAATATCCGCACCTTTCTCTTCCACTACAAAGTTTTTTTCCAATGCCTGCAGGAACTCTGCCGGAGTAAGGCCATTCAGATCCTTTACCACGCGGTTATAGTCGATAATAGTCAGCTGGCTGGCCGGGAAACAAACTGCCATGAAGTAGTTGTACTCTTCATCTCCTTCGTGGTTGGGGTTCTGTGCCGCCTTCTCCGCACCTACCAATGCCGCCGCCGCGCTGCGGTGGTGTCCATCAGCGATATACAAAGCGGGCATAGCCGCGAATGCCTGGGTAATAGCCTCCATATCCTCCTGCTGATCTATGATCCAGAATGTATGACCAAAGCCATCGCCGGGAGCAATGAAATCATATACAGGAGGTTGCACCGTGTACCTTTTTACAATTGCATCCAGTTCTTCCTGATCGGGATATGCGAAAAAGACAGGTTCGATATTGGCATTGTTGACACGTACGTGTTTCATGCGGTCTTCCTCTTTGTCGCGCCGGGTTAGTTCGTGTTTTTTAATCACACCATTCATGTAATCAGGCACATACGCTCCTACGACAAGACCATACTGCGTTTTTCCATTCATGGTCTGAGCATAAATGTAATAATGGTCCGCATCATCCTGTACCAGCCATCCCTTTTCCTGGAACTTACGGAAATTCTCCGCGGCTTTCTCATATACATACTCCCCGTGTTCGTCTGTTCCTACCGGAAAGTCGATCTCGGGTTTAATAATGTGATAAAGTGATTTTTCATTTCCGGACGCCTCTTCACGAGCCTCTTCAGAGTTGAGCACGTCATACGGACGGGAAGCTACTTCCTCCACCAACTCTTGCGGTGGACGAATTCCTTTGAACGGTTTGATTACTGCCATACTATTGTATATATGTGTTTATTGATATAAGTATAAGATCAGGGTCTACGGATACGGATCACAGCGATCCGCGCATCTCGTTGAAAACGGTCTCTGTCCATGGGATAGGGGTGCCGGGAATAAGCTTCAAATGTCTTCTCTCCTCCTTCCAGGTCTTCCGCACGTACAGAGAATCCGATCAGTTCCTTTTCAAAAATAAATTCACGGGTAGGCCAGGGATTGTAAAATTCCGGCTCCTTTATTTTCAGCCTTTTCAGCGCTTTGTCCAGAGACATACCTACATGTACTCCTTCAAGCGTCTTGTAGCGGGACGAAAAGACCTCAATCAGGTAGTCGCCGTTGCGACGTAGTATCAGTTGCCCGGCCTCATCCCTCACCTCTGCCACAGCATGCAGATAATGGTCCGACTCATCACCGGACTCATGAGCATCTGTCTGTAACTCGGTAGTGACGGTATACCCAGCTATTTCTACTTCTCCGGTGAAGGTCAGAAGTCCTGCCCCTTTTTCTGTGATAGCCCGGTCGGCACTCACACCGCAACCGGCCAGCAAGAAGCAGACAAACGCGAAGAAAACCCTTTGCTTACCCACAGCCAGAGACTTCCTTCTCCACAGAAATAGCCGGGTGGCCGCTTTTATAAAGCTCCATTTACCTGGAAACGGGTATTTCCGTTTTTCAGGAAATCAACGATCTGCTGTGCCGCGGCAATACCTGCATTGATATTAGCCTCTGCTGTCTGTGCTCCCATCTTCTTGGGGGTAGAGAAATAGCGTCCGGCAAACAGTTCGGTGAACTTGGCATCGGCAGCAGGCATGATATCGGTGATGTACTTGAAGTCGGCCCTTTCGTCCATCAGACGAATGAGTTCATCTTCATCGATCACCTCTTTACGCGCGGAGTTGACCAGCAAAGCACCTTTAGGCATGTCTTTCAACAGGTTGTAGTTGATAGACTTTTTGGTTTCCGGAGTGGCAGGGATATGCAGAGAGACAAACTGACAGGTCTTGTACAACTCCTCTGCCGAACCGAGTACCTTCACGCCGTCTTTTTCGATCACCTCTCTGGGGCAGAACGCGTCGTATGCATAGATCTCCATACCAAATCCTTTGGCTATACGGGCTACATTGCGACCTACATTGCCATAGGCATGGATACCCAGTTTTTTTCCCATTAACTCCGTACCGGAAGTACCGTTGTAGAAATTGCGTACGGCCATGACCATCATCCCCAATACCAGTTCGGCAACCGCGTTTGAGTTCTGTCCGGGAGTATTCATCACACACACACCGTGGGCAGTAGCTGCCTCCAGGTCTACATTGTCGTAACCGGCACCTGCCCGGACCACGATCTTCAGTTCTCTGGCAGCATCCAATACCTCCGCATCAATGAGGTCGCTCCGGATAATAATGGCGTGTGCATCTTTCACCGCTTCCAGCAGTTGTGCTTTGTCGGTATATTTTTCCAGCAGGACCAGTTCATAACCTGCATCTTCAACCTCTTTCCGGATACCATCTACCGCGATCTTAGCAAACGGCTTTTCTGTAGCAACAAGTATTTTCATAATTGTGTAAATAGATTCTAAAACGAAAGTAACGCTGACCGTCACAGGAATACTTTATACTTCCTGTAACTATCCGCGTTACATGTTAATGTATGTTTGTGAATTACAAATGCATTTTCTCAAATTCCTGCATGCAATCGATCAACGCCTGTACGCTCTCTTTCGGCATAGCGTTGTAACAGGAAGCACGGAATCCTCCGACAGACCGATGGCCTTTGATACCTACCATACCTCGCTCTGTTGCGAATTTCAGGAAATCGGCCTCCAGACTGGTATATTCGGGAGCCATAACGAAGCAGATGTTCATACGGGAGCGATCTTCCGTGGCGGCTGTTCCGACAAATAGTTTGTTGCGATCGATCTCACCGTACAGCATATCTGCTTTTTCAATGGCACGCCGTTCCATCTCTTTCACCCCACCGTTGGCTTTGATCCAGCGCAGTGTCAGCATGGCCGAATAGATAAGTACTACCGGAGGAGTATTGAACATAGAACCGTTGTCTACGTGCGTCTTATAGTTGAGCATGGTAGGAATGTAACGAGACACTTTCTCCAGCGCGTCATCCTTCACAATCACAAAAGTGACTCCGGCGGGAGCCAGGTTTTTCTGTGCTCCACCGTAGATACAGATGTATCTGGAAATGTCGATCGGACGGGAAAAAATATCGGAAGACATATCGGCAACCATAGGAACAGGTACGTCCAGGTCTTCTTTCAGTTCTGTACCGAAGATCGTATTGTTGGTCGTAATATGGAAATAGTCTGCATCTGCCGGTACAGTATATGTTTTCGGAATATAAGAATAATTGGCGTCTGCGGAAGAAGCGACTTCCACCACTTCTCCAAACCCTTTAGCTTCTTTGATTGCCTTTTTGGCCCAGGTACCGGTATTCAGGTAAGCGGCTTTCTTTTCAAGGAAATTATAGGGAACCATGCAAAATTCCAAACTTGCCCCACCCCCCAGGAAGATCACCGAATAGCCTTCGGGGATATTCAGAAGTTCTTTAAAAAGGGCTACAGCTTCATCCACCACCGGCTGAAAATCTTTGGCACGGTGACTGATCTCCATCAATGAAAGACCCGACCCATTGAAGTCTGTAATTGCTTGCGCAGTCTGTTGGATAACCTCAGGAGGAAGGATAGAAGGTCCGGCATTGAAATTATGCTTTTTCATTTGAAGTTTGTTTTGGTTTAACAATTGCGTTTATCGTTGTCTTTAGACAAGGCGAAATTACAAATTATTTTCTGCCCGGCCAATCTTTCCCAATAAATTTACAGCCCGGTATGGTATATAC
>JAJBTC010000137.1 GCA_020861095.1 Bacteroides sp. | reverse complement strand
AGATAGGATCATGCGTTAAGTAACATTTGGTTATTTAATTAAAGGTAGTTGTTAAAAGTGAGATAATAAATAAAATATTTTATTATTTATTGCTTATTTAATAAATTACATTATATTTGCCGGGGAATATTAATAAAAAACTCTATTAAATAATCGGTCTGATATGAAAAGTTTATTTGGAAAAGCACTTCTGTTCCTTTTTCTCTTGGGTGCTGTTTCCTGCACACAAAATGACACACACCACGTAGATGTACTTATCATGGGAGGTGGAGCCAGCGGCATCACTGCCGGCATTCAGTCTGCACGCATGGGAGTGAACACGCTGATTGTGGAAGAAACTCCCTGGTTGGGTGGTATGCTGACAGCGGCCGGGGTGAGCGCGGTAGATGGTAATTATAAATTGCCCGGCGGATTGTGGGGAGAATTTAAGGAGAGGCTTACCCGTCATTACGGGAGTTCCGAAGCATTGATGACCGGATGGGTGAGTAATGTACTTTTCGAACCTTCTGTTGGAAATCGTATTTTTCATGAAATGGCAGAAGCAGAGAAAAATCTGACTGTCTGGAAAGAAAACACATGGCATCAGATCGAAAAGAAAGGAAATCAGTGGATAGTTACCGTGGAAGATAAGAACGGCGTTGTTCGTCAGGTACAGGCCACTGTATTGATTGACGCGACTGAACTGGGCGATGTGGCCAAAGCATGCGGAGCTACCTACGATGTAGGTATGGAGAGCCGTTACGATACAGGGGAAGACATTGCTCCGGAGAAAGCAAATACCATCGTACAGGATATTACCTATGTAGCTATACTCAAAGATTATGGTAAAGATGTAACTATTCCCTGTCCGGAGGGTTACCGGGCAGAAGAGTTTGCCTGTGCCTGTGCCAACCCCTGGTGTATCGCTCCAAGAGAGCCGGATCGTGTATGGTCGCAGCATGAGATGATCACGTATGGAAAACTACCTCATGATAAATACATGATCAACTGGCCCATCGAAGGCAATGACTATTATGTGAATCTGGTAGAGATGAGCCGGGAAGAGCGTGCCGAAGCATTGGAGAAAGCCAAACAGCATACCCTGTGCTTCCTGTATTTTATTCAGAATGAACTGGGGTACCATACGTTGGGGCTGGCAGATGATGAATATCCCACAGCGGATCTGTTGCCTCTGATCCCTTATCACCGGGAGTCGCGCCGCATTCACGGGGTCGTACGCTTTACACTGAATCACGTATCTGATCCTTATAACCAACCCGGGAAACTATACAGGACAGGCATTGCGGTAGGGGACTATCCGGTAGATCATCACCATACGCGCTACCAGGGTTACGAAGACCTGCCTGATCTCTATTTCCATCCCGTTCCTTCTTATTCGTTGCCGTTGGGTGCACTGATCCCCCAGGATGTGGACGGACTGGTGGTAGCCGAAAAGTCTGTTTCCGTTTCCAATATTATCAATGGCTGTACGCGTTTGCAACCTGTGGTATTGCAGATTGGACAGGCTGCCGGAACATTGGCTGCTCTGGCTGTGAAACAGGAGAAAGAGGTAAGAAACGTAGCTGTGCGGGATGTACAGAATGTTATTCTGGATGCAGGTGGGTATCTCTTGCCTTACTTAGATGTGGAAGTAGGTACGCCCTTATTCAAACCTTACCAGCGGATCGGTTCCACCGGCATTCTGAAAGGAGTAGGGAAAAATGTGGACTGGGAAAATGAAACCTGGCTACGGGCCCATGATCCGTTGGTCATCTCTGAGTTGGAGGGGATAGACGAAATGTATCCGGGTGCTATGGCCCTGTGGGGAAAGAAGGAAGGGAATGTCACCCTGAAAGAGGCCCTGGAATGGGTGGGGAAAGTAGCGATGCTCGCTTATGGAGAAGACAAAACGATCTCTTCGGAAGAAGTGCGGCAACTCTGGCAACAGCATGGATGGTCACAGCCTGATCTGAATAAGAAGGTGACCCGCGGAGAAATCGCTCTTTTGCTGGATCAGGTAATGGATCCTTTCAACCGGATATCCGTAGACATACAGGGAAACATACACTAAGGGATTGCCTGTAGAGACGCAAGGCTTGCGTCTCCGCGGTGTAGGTCCAATAAGAACAGGCACGATATACTATATACATTCCCATTCGGCACGCTGAGACGCATGCCATGCGTCTCTACAGGAGCCGGACAGATAAATAAAAATACGCTTGAAATACAACATTTATCAGAAAGACACTATGAAGACAAACAACCGAAGAGATTTTCTTAAAAAAGCAGCTTTGGCCGGCGCCGGTGCATGGATAGCTCCTTCATTACTGAACGCAGGAGAGAATAGGGAAGAGGTTCATTCCATTGCGGTTCCACAGCAGGGATTGGAAAGTAAACTGATTGTTCCCAAGGACAATGGAATGCGGATCACGGGTACGTTCTTAGACGAGATCTCACACGATATTCCTCATCAGAACTGGGGCGAGAAAGAGTGGGACCTGGACTTCCGGCACATGAAACATATCGGCATTGATACGGTTATCCTGATCCGTTCGGGATACCGGAAGTTTATTACCTATCCTTCGGCTTATCTGTTGAAGAAAGGATGTTATATGCCTTCTGTAGATCTGGTAGATATGTATCTGCGGTTGGCCGAAAAATACGGTATGAAGTTTTTTTCGGACTCTATGATTCCGGAAAGTATTGGGACACAGGTGATCTTACCTGGGAGATTGAGGATAACAAATATGTGATTGATGAAGTGTGGGAGAACTACGGTGAGAAGTACAAGAGCTTTGGCGGATGGTACATCAGCGGAGAGATCAGCCGGCAGACCAAAGGAGCCATTGACGCTTTTCATGCGTTGGGCAAACAGTGCAAAGATGTCTCCGGTGGTCTTCCCACCTTCATCTCTCCATGGATCGATGGAAAGAAAGCAATCATGGGAACGGATCAAGGAGTCAATGCGGATGCGGTATCTGTACAGCAACATGAGAAAGAATGGAACGAGATCTTCGATGGTATTCACGATGTGGTAGATGCGTGTGCGTTTCAGGATGGACACATCGACTATGACGAACTGGATGCTTTCTTTGAAGTAAATAAAAAACTGGCAGATCGCTACGGCATGCAGTGCTGGACCAATGCCGAGTCATTTGACCGGGATATGCCAATCAATTTCCTGCCTATTAAATTCGATAAACTAAGGATGAAGCTGGAGGCTGCCAAACGGGCTGGTTACGACAAAGCGATCACTTTCGAGTTCTCTCATTTCATGAGCCCTCAGTCGGCCTATCTGCAGGCAGGACATCTCTACAATCGCTACCGGGAATATTTTGGAATTTAAGTTTTAAGTTCTAAGTTTTGAGTTTTAAGTCTTTATATAGATGTATGGTATGTGTCTATACCAATGAGGTGATCTGGCCTAAAAGTTATACTGCAAAGTTCCCGAACTCAAAATTCAAAACTTATATCCCATCACTGAAAACTTAGAACTTAGAACTCATCACTTAAAACTTAAGACCCATGAAACAACACGTTAACTTTGGCTACCTTATTTTTCTTTCTGTCGTTGCAGCGCTGGGAGGTTTCCTTTTTGGTTACGATACTGCTGTGATCTCAGGAACGATCGGTCAGGTTTCCACGCAATTCGGACTCGATGTCCTGCAACAGGGATGGTACGTCGGGTGTGCTCTGGTCGGTTCTATTGCCGGAGTTATGGGTACGGGCATGCTTAGTGATCGTCTGGGCCGGAAGAAGACCATGCTTTTATCTGCGCTGCTCTTTACTACTTCCGCCATCGGATGTGCCTTTACCGCGGACTTTAACCAATTGGTCTTTTTTTCGTATCGTCGGAGGTATAGGTATCGGGATCGTTTCCATTGTTTCTCCACTCTATATATCTGAAGTATCGGTGGCCCAATACCGGGGTCGGTTGGTCTCTCTGTATCAACTGGCCGTAACAATAGGCTTTTTGGGTGCCTATTTAGTCAACTATCAGTTATTGTCCTTCTCGGAAAGTGTGTCTCCGGAAGGTAGTGGTATGTTCCAGCTGATTTTTGTAGGACAGGTATGGAGAGGGATGCTGGGAATGGAAACGCTTCCCGCTGTGCTGTTTTTCCTTATTATCTGCTTTATCCCTGAAAGTCCCCGCTGGCTGATCCTGAAAGGTAGGGAAGAGAAGGCCGCTTCCATCCTGGAAAAAATCTACAGATCTATCGGGCAGGTAGAGCGTGAAGTAGAAGAGGTAAGAACTGTAGTCCGGGAAAATAAAGAAGGATCAAGTTGGAAAGTTTTACTATCACCGGGCATTTTTAAGGCCGTTCTGATCGGTGCCGCAATAGCTATTTTAGGGCAGTTTATGGGAGTAAATGCCGTTCTTTACTACGGTCCTGATATATTTATATTGTCTGGTTTGTCTGGTGGTGGTT
>JAJBTC010000102.1 GCA_020861095.1 Bacteroides sp. | reverse complement strand
GAACGACACAATAAAACTTATATATACTAATTAAATGATTGGATAATTCAAATTTTATTGAAACAATACAGATATAATAAAGGGATAAACTGAAATGTTCCTATTCTCGCTGTATAGAAATGATATACTATTTTTCTTATGCTTACGGATGATAAGGATCTTTATTTATTCAATTCAGGAAAGTATATCAAAAATATAAGGGCTCTTTATGGAACCTATAGTTTTTATGTGTAGGGTTTCATATCTTGCAGACCATAATAGTTATGGTGTGCCCTGATGAGAAGAGTAGAGCGATATGGAGAGAGGTCCTTTATGAGATAAAATTCAGATAAATATCCTTTGTATCCATCTGTTTCCTATAATTAGGAGAAGGAAAAGGTAAAATTAATAAATAAAAAACTCACCCTCGTTACATCACAAGGTAACGAGGGTGATATGTCTTTTAGAGACTTTTTATACTTTCCCTTCTTGTATGTCAATCTTCTCCTTTGGGGAGAGGTTGGCAGTAGTTTCAATCAATAAAGGTTTGTTTGAAAATATCCGGTTCTTGTGTGTATACATACAAAGAACTTAAAAATTAAAATTATCCGGGTCCGCACCCAGGCGCAGGTTCTTATTGAGCAATGTGATCTGGTTTACATCTGCCTCTTCCATTTCAAACTCAGCGGCCTGCAGGTTTTCCAACTGTCTTTCCCGATGTGATGATTTAGGGATCACGATTACCCCGCGTTGCAGGTTCCATCCCAGTACGATCTGCGCCGGTGTCTTCTGATATTTTTCGGCCAGTCTGGTAATTACCGGATTGGAGAGTATATCCGACTTTCCGGCTCCCAACGGTCCCCAGGCTTCCGGGCGAATGCCTTTTTCCAGACAATAATCGATCAGTTCCTGCTGGGCCAGATAAGGATAACATTCGATCTGGTTCACAGCCGGATTGATCGCAGCCTCTTTGAAAAGGTTGCGCAAGTGGTGTTTCTGATAATTACATACACCAATAGCCCTTGTCAAGCCTTTTTCAAGGATCTGTTCCATTTTTTTCCAGATGGTTGCATACGTGCGCTGTACCGGCCAGTGTACCAGGTAGAGGTCAATGTAATCTACCTGCAATTTTTTCCGGCTCTTCTCAATGGCCTCATGTACCATTCCCGAGCGTTGGTCATCGTTCCAGAGTTTGGTGGTAACAAAGATCTCTTCCCGGGAAATCCCGGAATCTTTGATCGCGCGGCCTACAGCCTCTTCATTGCCATAGATCATCGCGGTATCGATATGGCGATAACCTGTTTCCAACGCTGTTCTCACAGTCTGATAAGCCTCATCCGGATTTTCCAGACGAAAGACACCAAGTCCTACGGCGGGTATTTTCACCCCGTTGTTCAATGTAAATTCTTTCATACGGATCAAGAATATATTTTGTTATCTATACAACAAATCATGGCCGGGAAGAGATGTGTGATTACACCATTTTAACAATTCGGAACTCGCGTTCGTTCTTCTGACCAATCATCCGGAGAAACAGAATAAAGTTCATTCTTCCTTTTCATTCCTGTGAAGTACCGGAAAGTCATTCTTCTGTTTTCTTTTCTTTATAATCTATAATGATAGCTGACGGTAAATTCTATCTGTTTGCCGGGCAGGTGAACCGACGAAAACGTTTGCGATCCTTATTTGCTCTCTTTATGGATCCGGGTTCTGTCTTCTTTTTGCAAATCCTTATCTTTACTATCCGAAACTTTATGTTTGAAAACCATGAATTTCAGACTGTCACACTTTTTATTTGTTTGTATCATCTTCACTTTAGCTGCCTGTTCTCCTCATCCTTCGGGTAAGGATATGAGCCCGTTGCTGGATGTAGAGCAGATTGCTATCCGTGTTACTCCTCAGGAGAACCGCGAATACTCTTATACCGACAAACGTTCGGGATTTTATTACGGTCGTACGCATGAAGATCGTTTTGGGGAATGGTTTGCCGGCTGGAACCTGGCGAAACGTCGTATCTTCTCGGATTACACGCTTTTTGTCGATGAGGTACCTCTGGAACGTTCCGGCGCGGAAGTGACGGTCTATCCGTATCGGCTCGAACGTATTTTCGGTGAAGCTACGGAAGATTTCCGGATGGTAGATGACAGAGCTCTTCTCTATATTGGTATGCATGAGATCCGGGGAGATTTCATTGCCATTGCACTGGAGGAAGAGCATCTTTCTGAGCCGCGGATTACAGCCGCGGGACTGAGTTATATCCCCCGGGAATATCCTGGCTCTACGCTGATGGTTGTTCCTTACCGCGAACAGGCAGTTCAGGTCTCCGATGGAAAAGTGAAAGTCGCGGCTGCGGCAGAAGGTTTCCTGATCGCCTGCGGAACTCCCGAAGAGACCCAACAGCTGATCGCAGAGTTTCGCAGTCAGGGAGAACAGTTACTGGCCGCGCGCAGAGACCGGATGAATGATCTGATCACCAGGAATAATCCGGTGAGAAGCAATTTGGATTCATTGGATCGCGCGTTGTCGTGGCTGTTATTGACCACAGATCAGCTGGTTACAGATCAGCAGGGAAAAGGGATCTATGCCGGGTTGCCCTGGTTCAATGAATACTGGGGAAGGGATATGTTCATTTCCATGCCGGGCAGTACATTGGTGACCGGACAGTTTGAGTTCACCCGGGAGATATTTTCCGATTTCTCCCGCTTGCAGGATACGGTACCTCACTCTATCACAAAAGGGCGCATCCCTAACCGCGCCAACCTGGAAGCTATTCTCTATAATACCACCGACGGTACTCCCCGTTTTGTGAGTCAGATCGATGAATACATACGTTATTCCGGTGACACCGCTTATATCCGGGAGATCTATCCGGCGGTGAAACTGAGTATCGATGCTTCTATTGAAAATTATACCGATGCTTCCGGTTATCTGTTGCACGAGGATGCGGACACATGGATGGATGTCAAGCGCAATGGGATTCCCGGCTCTCCGCGTGGCGATCGGGCCAATGATATCCAGGCACTCTGGTATCATCAATTGCAGGCAGGGGTAGAGATGGCTATGTATGTGGGAGATTTGCAGTCTGCCGCTCTGTGGGAAGATACCGCGCAAAAACTGAAGAGACGTTTTGAAGCGGATTATGCGAATAAGGCAGAGGGATATGTCGCAGATCATCTGAACCGCGATGGCAGTGCGGATCTTCAATTCCGTCCGAATCAGTTGTATACCTTTGAACTGATCGAAGATGAGGACTTCAAAATGCGTGTGACCCGCCGTGTCTGGGAAGAACTTGTTTATCCCTGGGGTGTCAGTTCGTTGAGCCAGGAAGATGAAGATTTCCATCCGCAACACGAGAATTGGAATTATTATCACAAAGATGATGCCTATCACAATGGAACGGTATGGCTCTGGAACAATGGGCATGCGATGCAACGTATGATCGAAATGAATCAGCCTGATATTGCCTGGCAGTTGTTTACCAACATGAACCGACAGGCACTGGTAGAAGGGGCCATAGGTAGCTTATCCGAAAATGCCGATGCGCATCCGAGAGAGGGGGCTGTCTGGGCCAATCGTTCGGGTACTTTTCTGCAGGCCTGGAGCAATGCCGAACAGTTGCGTGTATGGTATCAGTATTTCTTAGGGATACGTCCGCATATGAATCATCCCGAGATGTCGGGTCTGGTGGTGGTCGAGCCTAGATTGCCATCCGAACTGACAGACCTTTACTGGAAAGAGCGGATCGGAAAAGGATATATGGAAGGAACCTACCAACGCACAGGTAAAGAGGAGAAATATAGCTATACGTTCACAGGACAGGATGGATATATCGCTTTGAATGTCGGACTCTTTCCGGAGGTTATTATCCCGATGACTGCGGGTGGACAGCTTACGGTGGTGGTTGGTACGGAAAAAATGAATGTAAAGGGTACGGGTCCGGATGGCAAGGAGTTGTTTGCGCAGGTGGCAGAGGTTTCACCGGAGAAGAAGGCTCTTAAAGAAAAGCAAGATGCGTTTTTCAGGGATACCCGATTTGCCGTACCTGTTTATAAAGAGGGGCGCAGGGCGTTTAGTACCTATCATGAAGTTCCTTTGACTTACTGATACGGAGGGTGGAATCCACGGATAAACGAAATTCCGGAAAGAGAGACAGTGAGAATCCTCTTTTCCGTGATATAGATTCTTTGGAATGATTTTCTCCGGAAAGCAGATTCTTTCGCAGGAAAGAGTCTGCTTTCTTCTTGGAATATAGACGAAGGTCTGTTTTTATATACATATATGGATATCATACGGAAAGATATGTCTTTCAAAAAGTTGTATGAAGAAAAGAAAATTGTGTTTTATTTGTTTGGCATACTCGTTGGCTTTGTTTACATTTGCCGCGTTGTAAAAAGAAACGGGAATGAAACAATTGATCTGTAAACTGTTTTTTCTCTGTTTGCTGTGTGCGTTAACGGCCTGCGGACAGAATACCAATGGAAAAAATACTTCCGATGCAACTTCCTCTGTTGGAGAAGAAGGACAGGAACCCTTTTCTGTTGTACAGGAGCCTGATAGTGTGGGCTATCTGGTACGGGTAGGAGATATGGCCCCCGATTTTACCATTGCTTTGACAGATGGTAGTGAAGTCACTCTTTCTTCTCTACGTGGTAAGGTAGTTATGTTGCAGTTTACAGCCAGTTGGTGCGGTGTGTGCAGAAAAGAGATGCCCCATATAGAAGCAGACATCTGGCAGAAGCACAAAGAAAATCCGGAGTTTTCCCTGATAGGAATAGATCGGGACGAACCTGTAGAGACTGTGATCGGGTTTGGTCATTCCGTAGGAGTAACTTATCCGCTGGGGCTTGACCCAAGCGCGGATATATTCGCTTTATATGCCGAGCGTACATCCGGAATTACCCGTAATGTACTCATCGACCGTGATGGACGCATTGCAATGCTTACCCGGCTTTTTAATGAGGAAGAGTTCCGGGTACTTACAGAGAAAATAAACAGTATGCTTTAATTGCCGGACATTACTGATGAGATATTTTCTTTTCTGTTTGTTCTTATCCGGAATGCTGTGGTACACCTACGGAGAATCTGAGAACAGACTCCTGCCAGACCATCCGGATACAGCACTTTATACGTATATGTATACAGGAGAGAAAGAAGTATCAATCCCGGAAGAGTTCAGTGCTCCTTCTCATCAACCCTTTTCGGAGGTAGAGATAAATACATATACATTGGGGTTGCAATACACTTCTTTTGCCCGGATCAAAAGAGATCTCTCTGTGAAATATACACATTTTCTCAGGAACCGGCAAGAGGAGAACCGGCGGTGTATGAACGGGATCTCTCATCGGAAAGAGCAACTATATCTGACTACATTTACTCCTGGTTTGTCGCCTGCGTGTACATATTATGTATATGCACTCAGGCATATTCTTATTTAGCCTTTTTGTTTTACGAATGTATCTCTGTTATACTCATGAAGATAGCAGAGGCAATAGGTCTGGCCTGCATGGAGCAGTGCCGCGTGTTTTTATGTCTTAATGCTATGTCTCATCGTAAAATAAAATCCATAGAATATGTCACAAAACCAAATACAGGAAGCAACTTTGTTCGCATCCCGTCATGATCATGTAGAGAAACGTCTGTATATCGCCGGAGTCGTTTTTTCTTCTTTATTCGCCATTCTGGGCGGAGTCTGTTTTTTTGTTACCACCCGATTGCCCGAAACCTCTTCTACCTGGGGAATGTTTTTGTTAGTGCTGGGAACAGCTTTTTTACTGACTGCTGTGTTCCGTTTTTTCTGGAAAAGCAAATGTCTGGTGTATACTCCTACCGGAAGTATGATCTCCGCACGGAGTATATATTTCGATCCCTCTTTTCAGGAACGGCTGACAGAGGCAGTCAGTCGTGGCCAGTTACATCCGGATCCGGTATGGAAAAGTTCGGTCAGTGGAAGTCTCCGGTTAGATGTACTGATGTCTGAGGATGGGAGTTTTGGTGCGATCCAATTGTTCCGGTATGTTTCGTATACCTACAAGCCTCTGACAGCTATTGTTTATCTTTCCGAAGCAGAGGCGAAAGAAGCAAAACTTTTTTTAGTTACTTTGTAAGAACGTTGTATTTCTTTTCGGAATAACTTCTACCGAAAAACCACTGAAAGATCATTGTGCTAAAAAGTCAAGATAGTTTACATACATCTTTTTTCAGACTATTATTCCTTTTTGCAAAACAAGCTCTGTAATGTGTGGGTGTATCATTCTGTGAGTGATACACCCTTTTCTCTGATCTGGCCGGAAAAGATTCTTTCATCAGTGGCTATTTCATACTCTTCCGGATACTCTTATGTCCAATCATCCGATATTTATTACCTTTGTTCCGTGAAACAAAAAAGGGTATATAGCCATGACTCAACATATCATCAAACTAAAAGACGGGGTTGCCCGAAATCCTCTGGTACGGTTGGATGCCCCGGCCACAGTTGTACTATCGGAAGGTGAACACATCGCCATTGTGGGACCTAACGGAGCAGGAAAGAGCCTGCTGGTGGATATGCTTACAGGCAAGAATCTACTGCGTGAAGGAAGTCTGTCGTATGATTTCTCTCCTTCATTTACACAGACTGCGTATGACAATATCAAATACATCGCTTTCCGGGATACGTATGGAGCAGCGGATGCCAATTATTATTATCAGCAACGCTGGAACGCTCATGATCAGGAAGATGCCCCGTTGGTGAGTGAGATGCTCGGACAGGTGAAAGACGAGACGTTAAAAGAGGAACTTTTCGATCTGTTTCGTATCACTCCCTTGCTGGATAAGAAGATCATTCTGCTTTCGAGCGGTGAATTACGTAAATTTCAGCTTACACGCACGCTTCTTACCTCTCCCCGTGTATTGATCATGGACAACCCTTTCATCGGACTGGATGCTGCTACCCGGGAATTACTTTTCCGTTTGTTGGAGCAGTTGGCGCGGCGGGAGGCTTTACAGATCGTTCTGGTACTTTCATTGCTGGATGATATCCCGGAGTTCATTACCCATGTGATACCCGTAGAGGACCGGAAAGTAGGAGATAAACTTACCCGGGGTGAGTATCTCGATGGATATGTACCCCGCGACTTAAGTGGGGAGGTTATGGAACGCAGAGAACGGATCTTGTCATTGCCCGCGCGTGAAGATCTGTTTTCTTCTGAGGAGGTAGTGAAGTTAAATAAAGTAAGTATCCGCTATGGCAACCGCACCATTCTGCATGAATTGGACTGGGTGGTGAAGCGGGGTGAAAAGTGGGCACTGACAGGAGAAAATGGTTCGGGAAAATCCACTTTACTGAGCTTAGTATGTGCCGATAATCCTCAATCCTACGCTTGTGACATCCGGCTCTTCGGACGCAAACGTGGTTCCGGAGAGAGTATCTGGGATATCAAACGTCACATTGGTTATGTAAGTCCGGAGATGCACCGTGCCTATCTTAAAAACCTGCCTGCCATAGAGATCGTCGCGTCCGGTCTGCACGACAGCATCGGGTTGTATAAAAAGATACATACAGATCAGTTGGCGGTATGCGAATGGTGGATGGATATTTTCGGTATAGCTTCTGTCAAAGACCGTCCTTTTCTGCAGTTGTCCAGTGGAGAACAGCGACTTGTTTTGCTGGCACGGGCGTTTGTGAAAGATCCTGAGCTACTGATTTTGGACGAACCTTTGCACGGATTAGATACCGACAACCGGTATCGGGTGAAACAGATTATAGAAGCTTTTTGTGAACGCGGGGATAAGACCCTGATTATGGTGACTCATTATGAATCGGAGCTTCCGGTCTCTATTGACCGGAGAATACATCTGACACGCAATGTATAAATATATAGTGAAATCTGTGTTTCCATGATCTTTCTTTATCTCCGGGATGTTATATAAAGAGAATAGAAAATAGTGTTTATCTCTTAACCATACAGATATGAGTCTGGCAGAATATAACAAAAAGAGGGATTTTCAGAAAACCTCCGAACCTGCTCCCGCGGAGAAGCAAAGCAGCCAGGATCGGTTGAGTTTCGTGGTACAACGTCATCACGCTTCGCATCTACACTTTGATTTCCGGTTGGAATTTGATGGAGTGCTGAAAAGCTGGGCCGTTCCCAAAGGGCCTTCGATGAATCCGGCAGATAAACGACTGGCTGTTCTGGTAGAGGATCATCCGCTCGATTACGCGCGTTTTGAGGGCACCATCCCTTCCGGCAGTTACGGAGCAGGGACGGTGGAGGTCTGGGATTCGGGCCTGTGGTATCCGGCACAAGGTTTTGAAGATATAGGCAAGGCTTTGAAAGATCGCTTATTGGAGTTTTATCTGGAGGGAGAATACCTCAAAGGTGCGTTTCGCCTGATGGGAATGAACCGTACCGATCCGAAGAACTGGCTTCTGATCAAGAGAAGAGACGAAGAGGCCTATTTGGATATGTATGATGCCAATCAACTTCGTTCCATGGGAGTCAGAGGACTCTGATCTGGAATGATTTCCTGTCCATAGGTGTATCCTTTTGATTGATCCGTGTGTCTGAACAAAAGACCCTGTCGGAGTGAACAACAGGCCGCGAGATCCTGTTAAGATGAATAATCAATTAATAAGGATACGATATGAAATTTTTTATTGATACAGCCAATCTGGATCAGATCCGTGAGGCCTATGAGATGGGTATTCTGGACGGAGTGACCACAAACCCTTCTCTGATGGCAAAAGAGGGAATCAAAGGAGTACAGAACCAGCATGAACATTACATCAGGATCTGCCAATTGGTAGGAGGAGATGTGAGTGCGGAGGTGATTGCTACAGACTACAACGGGATGATCGAGGAAGGAACCATACTTGCCGGACTTGATCCGCATATTGTGGTGAAGGTGCCTTGTACAACGGATGGGATCAAAGCCCTGCGCTACTTCTCCGATAAAGGGATACGAACCAATTGCACCCTGATCTTCTCTACCGGACAGGCCCTACTCGCTGCCAAGGCCGGAGCTACCTACGTCTCTCCCTTTGTCGGACGGCTGGATGATATCGGTGAAGACGGAGTTGCGCTGGTAGGTAATATCGTAGAGATGTTGCGGTATTATGATTTCCCTACTCAGGTGCTGGCAGCATCCATCCGCAATTCTCACCATATCGTTCAGTGTGTAGACATGGGAACAGATGTGGTTACCTGCCCGCTGGAGGCTATTAAAGGATTGCTCAATCATCCGCTTACCGATGCCGGACTGGCCCGTTTCCTGGAAGATTATCGTAAAAATAACGAGAAAAACTAAAAGGATTTACGAATGGACGATTTACAATTTACGATTGAGATTACATAGGATTGTGATAACTCAGCGTTATTATCTCTATGGGATTGTCCAGAAAGTCTTGAAATGAAAATTCCCCCCTGTTACAGCATATTGTAGCAAGGGGGAATTTATTAAATCGGGACTTATAGGACGTTCCGGTACAGTTTCCATTCAGAATGATAAACTCATTCGTTGGTATAACTCTTGTGTATAAATAAACTTATGTAATCTCAATCGTAAATCGTAAATCGTCCATTCGTAAATCATTTTACATATACCCTGTATTCCCAGGCATCCAGCTGAGAAGGTAGTTCCTCCTGCGTAGCGGTGAAAAAATTCTGGTAGCTTCCTGCAGGTGCGTTCTCTTTGTAGGTGATGGCAGAGGGAGTACCGTTGAGGTTGAGATAGACCAGTACGGTGGAGTTCCCCTGGGTGCGGGAGAATATATACAGATCATCCGATTCTGTCGGATAGCGTACCATGTCGCCTCCCTTGGTTCCGGCAGCCAGTGCCTCTTGTGTGTGTTTCAACTCATTGAGTTTCTTGTAGAAATCGAACCATGGATTGATGGTCCAGTCCGGAGGAGTATCTTTTTCAAAGAACTCCAGTTCCCGGTCCATTCCGGTTTCTTGTCCGGTGTAGATCAGTGGCATTCCGGGGAGGGTATAAGTCAGTACAGCAAAGGCTTCCACTCCCTGTCCGAGACGTTTGAATTCGGATCCGTCCCATGAGTTCTCGTCGTGATTGGTAATGAAATTCATCCGGTAACTGTCTGAAGGATAGATGCTGTTCTGGTGGGCCAGCATCACATCTATGTCGATGGCTTGTTTTTTTGCCATTTCAGTGGTTTCGTTCTGGTAAGTGGTACCGTGGGCGGCTTTCTCTCCCTGTACGATCTGATTCATCAGGTCTTTCAGGCGCCAGTTGTAGTTCATATCGAAGGCTTTTTCCAGCAGATCTGCTGTTTCGGCCTCCGCCAGCATAAATACCGGTTTGATGGCATCCAGTTTCTGTCGGGCATCTTCCCAGAAGTCGGTGGGTACTTCGTACGCTACGTCGCAGCGGTAGCCGTCGATGTTGTATTCACTCACCCAGTAGGTGAGAGCATCTATCATGCCGGCACGCATATCCGGGTTGGTATAATCTAATTTGTACGTATCACTCCAGTCGTAAGGTATCATCGGATCTCCGTTCTCGTCTCTTACATACCAGTCCGGATGTTCTTCCAGCCAGATATTGTCACCCCCGCTGTGGTTGGCCACCCAGTCGAGCAATACCTTGAAGCCCATCTTCTGAGCCTCTTTTACCAACGATCTGAATTCGTTCGCGGTACCGAATTCCGGATTCACTCCTTTGTAATCACGTATGGCATAATAGCTTCCTAAGGTTCCTTTACGGTTCACTTCGGAAATGGGGTAAACCGGCATAAACCAGAGAACATCCACGCCCAGTTCCCTGAGGCGGGGCAGGTGAGGACGGAACGCTTCGAATGTACCCTCCTGGGTATACTGTCGTATATTCACTTCGTAGATCACTGCCTGACGGCTCCATTCGGGGTGCTTTACCTCGGTAGCCGGGACATGTTCCGTATCGGCTGTCTTGCTGTTACTGCCACTGCATCCGGAGAGAAAAAGGATCGCGGATAGAAAAGAGAAGTAAAAGAGTTTTTTCATGGTATATACATTATAATTTATCTCTGTGCCAAAAGTAGTTAAATCTTTACAACTCACAGGTCTACTTACTCTGCAAATACGGTTTGTATTTATGCGAACGTTTGCATAAACAGGCCGATACCACCTCTTTTGTATCCGGATCGCTACAGGAAACACTTTCGTAGGGTTCCGGTCCTATACTTTCCCTGTAGGGGCAAGAGTGTTCCGGGCAAGCAGGTTTTTAGTATAGCCACATCGGCAGTGGTGTCTGAGAATGATCCCTATTCCCGGAACAGCAGATCTGTATACACAGGCAGATGGTCGCTGTATCCTCCCTGATACTTCATGCCGTGGTAGGTGCGGAAAGGTTTGTTTCCACCATACGTGTTGTCCCGGACCAGAAGAAAGGGCAGGAAAGCCACATGAGCATAGGCTTCGTGGGTGTAGACGGTACGTAAAGGATCCAGTAAGGAGCCTGAGACAATCAGATGATCCAGTAGTCCCCATTCTCCCTGGTGTTTGTAGCTGCCATATCCCTGCTTTTTTGCTTTCCGTGCCAACAGGTGATAGAGGCGGTCAGGGAAACAGGGAAGATCCGGAATACCTGCTCCGATCACCTCTTTGACAGAGCGGTTGTGAGGATAATCGTTGAGGTCGCCCATAATTACTATTCCGGGCAGTTTGCGCACGGCCATCAGGCTATCGGCAAGGGAACGCACCTGCCGGGCTGCTGTCAGTCGGAACGCTTCTGTCTCTCGCCTGCCTGCCGAGCGGGATGGAAAGTGACAGACCACAATGTCCAGCGTATCGCCCGAAAGCAATAGTCCGCTGACGTGGAGTATATCCCTGTAAGATCGGGAATGTTTGTTGTCGGATATGGGTACAGCCTGCCAGGAGAGCAGAGAGAAACGATCCCGTTGGTAGAGCAAGGCGATATCTATACCCCGTGGATCGGAAGAATCCGTCATCACGTAGCGATAGCCCCATTCTTTCAGGGGAGAGTATTGCACCAGATCGCGGATCACACGGTCATTTTCTACTTCACACAATCCTACAAGTGCCGGAGGAGTACCTTCGCCCAAAGCTGAAACGACACGGGCTATATCGGTAAGCTTCTTCTTGTATCTGCCGTAGTGCCATCCACGTAACGAACCGGGGAGGAATTCCCGGTCGTTGTGCAGTGTATCCGGTTCACAATCAAAAAGATTTTCCACATTCCAGAATACCATACGAAAGGGAGAAGATGTCTGAGCCGGACAATCGGCCCTGTAAAAGAGCAGAAAGCAGATCGGAAAGAAAGAACAGGAGTGCAGCAGGGAAAGCATATAACGATACATGGTATGGGGTCGGTTTCAGGTTAAAAGAGAAGAGATCACTGCTTTCACCCGGGAACAGTCCGGCTATTCTTCATTCCTTTGCTCACTCAGGCGAAAGCAGTGGTTCTCCTTATGTGTTTATTCCGGAGACGTATTATCTTTTTTCCGGAACATGTGCCAGAATATCTGTCAGGTGTTGCCAGAATTTATCTACGGATGGAATATACATCCGTTCGTCCGGAGAATGTACCCCACGGAGGGTAGGCCCGAAAGAGATCATATCCAAAGAGGGGTATTTATCTAAGAACAATCCGCATTCCAGACCGGCATGTATGGCCATTACTTTGGCTTCTGTTCCGAACAGACGTTTGTAAGACTCTTCCGCTACTTTAAGGATAGCAGAATGGGGATTGGGTTTCCATCCCGGATATCCGTCTCCGGAAGAGACAGAAGCTCCTCCCAGTTCAAACACAGCACGTACGGTCTGGGCCATATCGTCACGGGCCGAAAGAACAGAACTGCGCTGGCTGGTCTCTATACGGATGATATGTCCCTCTTTCATCTTCACAGAAGCCAGATTGGTCGATGTCTCTACCAACCCCGGAATGTCCTGGCTCATGGCATATACACCGTGTGGGAGTCCATACAGGGTCAATAGCAGATTACGGGTGGTTTTCCTGTCGATAGCCCGGGTACGGGCTGGTTCCGATTCAAGCAGCAGCTGTACATTTGGTTCTACTACAGAAAGTTCATTCTCGATATCGGCCATAAAAAGATTCAGGTCTACCCGGATCGATTCTTTATCTGCGAATGGGATGGCACAGACCGCGTATGCTTCTCGGGCGATCGCGTTGCGCAGGTTGCCTCCGTCGATCTCGCACAGATACATATCGTATTTCCTGAAAGTCTGGCTCAGGAAACGGTTCAGTATCTTGTTGGCATTGCCCAGCCCGAGGTGAATGTCTGCTCCCGAATGTCCTCCTTTGAGTCCTTTTACCTCTACCCGGAAAAAGAAGTAACCTGTAGGAACCTCTGTCTCTTCGTAGCGGAATTCTCCTACGGAGTCGATGCCTCCGGCACAACCGATAAAGAGTTCTCCTTCGTCTTCCGAATCCAGATTGAGCAGGATATCTCCACGGATAAAACCCTCTTTCAGCGCAAATGCTCCGGTGAGTCCGGTCTCTTCGTCCACCGTAAACAGGCATTCCAGGGGTCCGTGTTCAATATCATCCGCTGCCAGCACAGCCAACTGGGTAGCCACGCCGATGCCATTGTCCGCTCCCAGGGTAGTACCTTTGGCTTTCATCCATTCTCCATCGGTTTCCGTACGGATCGGGTCGGTGAGGAAATCATGTTCCACATCGTTGTTCTTTTCGCATACCATATCTACATGCGATTGCAGTACCACGGTCTGTAGGTTTTCCTTCCCCGGAGTGGCCGGTTTGCGGATCAATACATTGCCGGCTTCATCCACCTGCGTTTCCAAACCTTGTTTTTCACCGAATGCTTTCAGGTAAGCAATGATCTTTTCCTCTTTTTTGGAAGGACGTGGCACCTGGCAGATCTCTTCGAAATAACGAAAGACACTTTCAGGCTTCAGGTCAGTTGATCTTGTCATACAATTTGTTTTTGAAAGGGTTAAAGGACAATCCCTTTTAACCTGTTATTGCTAAATATTATTAAATTCAATGGATGTTGAGAGACTGTTTTCTTTTTTTTATCCAAAAATAGAAGGCATAGTCCCTGCAAAAGTCTATATTTGCATCCACAAAATTAATAGAAATGCTCAATACTATACTTATAACTCTATTAATTGTTGCAATATCTCTTACCTTTCTGGGACTGAAGGTCTTTTTTACCAAAGAAGGACGTTTCCCCAACGGACATGTAAGTGGCAATAAAGTGTTGCGGGAAAAAGGGATTGGATGTGTACAATCGCAGGACCGTGAAGCACGTATGAAGCCCCGGCACGCCGTAAAGGAGAGTACCAACGCATCACAACCAGAATGAATTAATCATTTTAAAACTATATTTTTATCACATTATGAAGAGATTAAACTACCTGATTCATGGATTTGCGGCGCTTGTGATTGTCGTACTTTTTTCTCAGTGTTCAGGCAATGCTGCAAACAACACGACAGGCGTGGCAGATGCAACCGGTTCTATTTCTACTTCCAATATGAAAATTGCTTTTGTAGAGATCGACTCTCTCCTGACCTCTTATGATTTCTGGAACGATCTGAACGAAGCGATGTTGAAGAAAGAGGAAAACATCCGTGTCACTCTTACTCAACGCGGCCGTGAACTGGAAAATGAGATCAACGAATTTCAGCGTAAGATAGAGAACAATGGTTTTGCTACCCGTGAGAGGGCTGAGCAGGAACAGAACCGTCTGATGAAAAGACAACAGGAACTACAGGATCTACAGAATAAGCTGACTTCGGAACTGGCAGCGGAAAATCAGACCAATAGTTTTATCTTTCGTGACTCTATCAACTCTTTCCTGAGAGAGTACAACAAGATCCATAATTACAGCATGATCTTCAGCAAAACCGGTTTTGATAATCTGTTGTATGCCGATAGTATCTATGATATTACCAAGGAGATCGCAGATGGTCTGAATGCGCGTTACTCTAAAAAATAAGATCGCCACGGTGTGATTAAATACAAATAAAGGGACAATGAAAGCGTCCGGTGGATATCCCATCGGACGCTTTTTTATTTATCAGCCTCCTTTGGAAATAAGTTTTATAGATGATTTTCGATTCCGACCGTACTTAGTGGGAAAAAGAATTTCTCTTAGTTCTTCTTTATTTGACTGGAATGATAGTTGATATATCTAAATAAAGGATCTCAAAACAATAAAACGGTCGGAACAGTATCTTTTCTTTTTCAGAAATAGCATAAAATCCATTGCTGCTGTTTGGTAAATCAGATTGCTGAGAGAAAGGTAGTGATTATTTTTTCATATCAATCGTGTATCAAAAGCACCCCCGTATTCCATTCACCATATATCCTGTTTGTTTATCCAAGATCTTTTTTACCAAGCATCTGTAGTGCTGCAGGCACGATCGATCCTAGCCTGGGGTCAGGGAGTGCAGGGTACCGGAGCGAACGTCCCCCTGGGTATAAACAGGGATAAAAACAGGGAGGGCTGAAAGTACGAACGAAATTTCAGATACATCATTTTCTTTCGGTCGTATTTACAGCACTCCATTTATTGTGCGGATCCTAGCCCATTGTGGCGTTTGTTTTGCCTTTGCTACCGCTACGCCTTCCCTGTACTGACCCTGGTCTAGGATCTAACGTGCTTGCAAGCACTACAGATACATCGTATCATACACACAGATACATGTATTGTTATATATAAATACATGGATCATACCTACAGATACATCTTAGTTATACATAACAGAAGTGCCTCATTCTTCAAAAAATACAGGTAACTGAAAAAGAGCTATGATATAGGAATAGGAATTACCCCTCTTTTTCTTTCTTCTCTTCCTGTGGGATGCGGAAAGCGGTATGCAACTGCAATAGGGCTGCTACCGAGAGGCAAAGGATCCATTCATTCTTATCTGTCAGCATCATAAAACCTCCGGAGACTACTAAGAGAAAAGCCCCGAAAAGTTGCTGCCTGCGCAGACGGCGTATGTTCCGGTTTGTTCCTTTGTAGGGAGTATTCACTTGTGCCAGAGCTACCAGAGTAGCTCCTACTGTATATATATAAGGAGCATAGGTCCAGTGTGTGACATACACAACGGCCCCAAGAAGCAGCAAAATGGCTCCGGTGATAAAAAAGACGGATAGCAGACGGTTCATGTGTTTCAGTCTTCAAAAACGAAGATGTCCTCGTTGGGTTTCTTCATGAGATACTTTTCCCGGGCAATGCGTTCGATCGCTTCCGGATTGGTAGTGAGTTCCTGAAGCATCCGGGTACTCTCTTCGTATTCACTGCGGTATCTTTCAATCTCTTTTCGTAGTTGCTGTATCTCCCGTTCATACTGCCACCTGCGGCTCCAGCTGTTCTCATCGAGAATGCCGATGATAACCCCGAATGCCAGCAGCGTGATCAGGTATTTCCGTCTGCGGATAAATAGCCAAACCGAACTCAGATTGTTCATAATCTCTTTTTTTGATGCTTTCCGCAAAGATAAAACTTATAACTTTAAAACCTGTCACAAAAACTTTTTTTGTGTACATTTGCACGAACTCTATTTCACAGCAGCATCCCGATTATGGAAAATTATATCGTTTCGGCCCGTAAATATCGTCCGTCTACGTTCGATTCGGTTGTGGGCCAGCAATCACTTACCACTACCCTTAAAAATGCCATTGCCACTCAGAAACTGGCACATGCTTATCTTTTCTGCGGACCCCGTGGAGTGGGAAAGACCACTTGCGCGCGTATCTTTGCCAAGACCATCAACTGCATGTCGCCCACACCGGAAGGAGAGGCTTGTGACGGATGTGAGTCCTGTGTTGCATTTAACCAGCAACGTTCCTATAACATTCATGAACTGGATGCTGCCTCCAACAACTCTGTCGATGACATCCGGCAACTTGTAGACCAGGTGCGTATTCCCCCTCAGATCGGGAAATACAAAGTATATATCATAGACGAGGTACACATGCTCTCGGCCTCTGCTTTCAATGCTTTCCTGAAGACATTGGAAGAGCCTCCCCGTCATGCTATCTTTATCCTGGCTACTACAGAGAAGCATAAAATACTTCCTACGATCCTTTCCCGTTGTCAGATATACGACTTCAACCGGATGGGGGTCAGTGATACGGTAGATCATCTGATGTATGTGGCCAACAAAGAAGGCATCACTGCCGAGCCTGAAGCATTGAACGTGATCGCACTGAAAGCAGACGGAGGGATGCGCGACGCACTTTCCATCTTCGATCAGGTAGTGAGCTTTACAGGAGGCCATATTACTTACCAGAGTGTCATAGAGAATCTGAATGTACTGGATTATGAATACTATTTCCGACTGACAGACTTTGTTCTGGGCAATCGGGTCAGTGATGCGCTTCTGCTTTTCAATGATGTACTCAATCATGGATTTGAAGGAGGGCATTTCATCAGTGGACTGGCTTCTCATTTCCGGGATATCTTAGTGAGTAAGGATGAAGCAACGCTGGCATTGTTAGAGGTCGGAGCCAGTATCCGCGACCGTTATCGTCAGCAGGCCATACAATGTCCGCTTCCTTTCCTGTACAAAGCATTGAAATTGTGTAATGATTGTGACCTGCAATACCGGACCAGTAAGAATAAACGTTTGCTGATCGAACTGACACTCATTCAATTGGCTCAGTTGATTACAGACGAGGAAGCACCCGGATCGGGGCGTGGCCCTGCACAGGAGATAAAACCGGTATTCCGTACAGCAACTCAGGAGACGACATCAACCTCTTCCACAACAACTGCGGGAGGTTCTTCCGGTTCCTCTGTGCCATCGGGTGCCGCTACTGCTCCGGCACAACCCTCCGTGCGTAGTCAGTCTCCTGCTCCGGTATCTCCCGCCACTCCGTCGCAACCGGCTGCATCTGTATCCCCGGTCGTACAACCCACCGTTGCTACTTCTGCTGCGGGTAATGCAGCGGCTCCTTCTTCCCGGAGAGAGGAGGGAGTACCCCGTATGCCTGAGGCACTGCGGAGCGTGCAGCATTCTCCGGAGAAGAAGATACCCGTAATGAAGAAAAGCAGCCTTGGACTTTCCATCAGGAATCCCAACAGAGAGTCGGAAGAGAAGAAGGCCACTGTGCAGCAACAACACGCCGAAGTACCGCAGGAAGATTTTATCTTCACTGAGAGAGACCTGAATTATTACTGGCGTGAGTATGCCGGACAGCTTCCGAAGGAACATAAAGCTACTTCCATACGTATGCAGAATATACGACCGGTACTGGTCTCTGAGACAACATTTGAAGTGGTGGTGGATAATAACATCATTGAACGGGATTTTATAGCCCTGGTTCCTGCCGTACAGGATTTTCTGCGCGCCCGTTTGCGGAACAGTAAAATTGCCATGAAGGTCAGGGTCAGTGCTCCCAAAGAAAATGTGAAAGCATTCAGCAGGGTAGAAAAGTTCCAGATGATGTCCCAGAAAAACAATGCGCTGCTTCTGCTGAAGGAGGAATTCGGATTGGAGCTTTCCTGAACTGATCCTGCCCATAGATGTATCTTTCCGATAGGTAATCATGCTCCATCCTGACTTCAGGGATGGAGTTTTTTTGTTCGTATATCCGCACTGTCTGGGGGAAACCGGTCAGGCGGTTCCGGATGTAGTTTGTTACGACAGGCGGTGTCTTATTCTCACTAAACCAAATTTATCCTGTTTTGTTTTTTGTATATGCAAGAAGACAAACAGCCTGTACATACTCTGGACGATCTTTTACAGGGATTACTTTCTGATCTGGGACTACATTCTTTTGTAATAAATATACTGGATCAGGTCATTTTATTAGTTGCTGTTCTGCTGACAGCCCTGGCACTCGGGTATATATTCAGAAGATTCTTATTGAAAGGGATCAGTCGTTTGGCCAATCATACGCATTACACATGGGATGATCTGTTATTGGAACACAATGTAATAGGTAACCTGTTGAAGATCGTACCGGGCATACTTATTTATATGTTGCTTCCTTTCTTTTTCAATGAAGGACGCGATCTCATCTCTCTGTTCCGTAAGTTCTGTGTGATCTACATCATTTTTGCTTTTTTATTGGCACTCAATGGACTTATTCTGGCTATGTACGATCATTACAGGCGTAAGAAAATCAACCGGATACGTTCTCTGAAAGGCCTTATTCAGGTATTACAGGTATTGATATTTTTTATCGGTGCCATTGTCATGATCAGTATTCTTGTCAACAAATCACCAACCGTGCTTTTTGCCGGGCTCGGAGCATCGGCTGCTATTTTCTCTCTGGTCTTTAAAGACCCTTTGGTAAGTTTCGTGGCAGGTGTACAGTTGTCTCTGAATGATATCATACGTCCGGGAGATTGGGTCACTCTGGCCGATCAGAAAACCGATGGTATTGTACAGGAAATAGGGCTCATTACGGTTAAAATCAAGAACTTTGATAATTCCATATCTACCGTACCTCCTACGGCATTACTAACCAATACCTTTAAGAACTGGAGGGAGATGGTAGAGTCGGGCGGACGATTGGTTGTCAAACCCATCTATGTCGACAAAGCTTCCGTGAAGCAGTGTACTCCGGAAATGCTGGATAAGCTGCGCCAGGAATTCCCTTTATTGAAGGATTCTTTATCTGGGGTTACGCAACCGCCTACAAATACACAGGTGTTCCGTACCTGGCTGGAAAAATTTCTGGAAAAATCTTCAGAAGTGAACCAACAGATGGAGATACGTGTTGCACAAATGGAGATCACCGACAGAGGTGTTCCTATTCAGCTTTATTTCTTTTGCAGGAATAAAGACAGTAAGGAATATGAACGCATACAATCGGATATTTTTGATTATGCGATTGGTATATTGCCTGTGTTTGAACTGGTTCTTAAATAAGAACCCGATTTGTTTATTTGATGATTTAATTGCATACAAACCACGACGTTGTAAAAACTAAACTAGATGTTCTGTTCGGAAAAGGTATGGATGTGGGTCCATACCTTTTTTCATTTTTTTGTCCGGATGGTAACAAGGTATAGATAACATGGAAGAGATCCGGATAGAATAGGTAAAAAATATAATATAGTACGAGGTCGGAGAAATAATCCTATCTGAAAAAATGACCAGTTTTGGTAACCAAAGTGAAGAGTATCGGTTACCAATTCACTTTGGAATGGTTACTGATTGACCAGTTTCAGTGTATACCTTGTATATAGGGAGAAGTGAAAAAGAATGACTTCTGTTTGGTCATATACAAAAAGTGAAGATATACTTGCAGGGTGTACACCTTCACTTTTGTTATATACAGATCCGTAAGGTCTGAATTCTTTTTACAGAGGGATCCTGATCTTCTGTCCCGGATAGATGCGGTTGGGATCTTTGATCTGGTCTTTATTGGCTTCCATGATCTTGTTCCAGGTCATACCCGGGTATCTGGCAGCGATCTTACTCAGACTGTCTCCTGATCTTACCTCATATACCTCTTCCTTGCTGCTGGAAGCCGTATTTGCATCCGTGGTATGGATATTCAGGACCAGATCTCCGGAACGCATGTCCGGATCGATCTGATTGTAGATGTTCCACATCTGGTCTTTTACCGAGGTTGGGGCAGATCCATCGATATGCAGTACGTTGTTGTCCTCTTTGATAGAGAGACCTTGTACACCGGCTTGCCGGGCATAATCGATCAGTTTACCATATTTATCCTGTACTGCCATTAGTCGGTAACAGTTAATTGGTTAACAACTTTTTTGGCTCTTGCTTCGTTGGCCACCTGCATCACGTGTTGCAGATCGTCTCTTTTTACTTTACCTGTCAGGATCACTTCTCCGTCACGTACTTCCACATTCACATCTTTGTACTTGCTGTCTGTCAGACGATTAGAGATATTGTCAGTGATCACGTGGTCCGGATCGTAAGAGATAGCCGGAGGAGGTGCGGGAGCATTGACCATGATGTTGTTGTTCACAGACTTGATGTGATTCACGGCTTTGGCAGTTTGCTCGGCACCGATCTTATCCGTTTCAGAATTCACCGTACCGGTCAGGGTCGCTACTCCGTTGTTCACACTGGCGCTTACTTCCGGATAAGATACGGTCAGAGCAGAGTTCACATCTTTCTGAAGGTTGGTATCGCTGGGCTTACAGGAGTAAAGAGTCGCCATAGCGAGTAAGCCACAGAAAAGCATTAACAATGATTTTTTCATTTTTTTTCAGTTATAAGTTTGGTTTATATTTTTCAACATAAAAACACCATAAAGTGAAAAGTTGTTCATCAGATCGGAGAATTAACACCTTTCTGCCGGATTTCTTTGTTTTTCTGTTGTATCGGAAGCACAGATCAGGAAATATTCAGGGTACGTTTGCTCAGTTCTATCTCTTCGGTGTTGCCTGTATTCTTTCCGGGAACATCAGATAGTTTCACCGCATACAGGAAATTATCTGCCTGGTTGGCTTTTACTTCCGTGAGCTTGATCACCATATTGAGCGGAGTGGCCCCCACATCATTGGTGAAATAGGTGCCGATCCCGTAGGCATCGTGAATACGTCTTCTTACAAATTTTTGTATCTCTTCTACCTTTTCCAGATTGAGAGAATCACTGTATACAATGGTTTTTGAGGTCGGATCTATCCGGTGTTCGCGGTAAAATTCCAGGATCTTATCCGTAAATTCCAGCGGATCTCCACTATCCCAGCGTACACCGTCAAATAATTTGGCCTGTTTCAGTTGGAAAGAATTCAGAAAAGAATCGGTTGTATAAGTATCCGTCAGTGTGATCCCCAGACTTCCCTGATATACCTCCGTCCAGGCCTCCAATGCTTTCATGTTGGCCGAACGGTAGCCGAAGATGGCTCCGTGGTACATAAACCATTCGTGTGGCATGGTGCCTATGGGTGTGGTATCGTACTTCATGGCCAGATACACATTGCTGGTACCTTTGAAATATTCGCCGGAATTTTCTTTCAGAGATTTCACAACTATATCCTGTACTTCTGAAGAAAATCGCCGGCGTGTACCGAAGTCCGAATGGTCGGCTCCCAGTTCACGCAGTTTCCGGGCTTTATCGATCGCTTTTTCCTCTGCCCGACTGGCAACAGCACCTGTCATCCGGAAATAGAGTTCGGAGATCAGTGCCATCAGAGGTACTTCCCACAGGACGGTGCGGTACCAATATCCTTCTATGGCGATACGCAGTTCGCCTTCCTGCTGGGAAATATGTACTTCATCCGGATTGTATCTGTATCCTTCCAGAAAGTCGATGAAAACCGGATCAAAGAAATAACAACGTCTGGTAATAAAATCCTTTTCCTGCCGGGTCATCCGCAGGTTACTCATCCCGGCAACCTCTTTTTCAATGCTTCGGCAAATCCTTCGGGAAATGGAGTACTGCCACGGTTCATAAACTCGTAACGCACATAAGCTGTGGGATACAAACGCTGTATGGCCAGCATGACCGAGAACTTGTACAGGTCATTGTCTGTAAAATGTGTAAGGATCATAAGTCCGGATATAAAAATGAAGAAGGACTCTACCTTTACAGACACAATACTTGTTTGTTGCTATACCCGGATACAGTCCTTCTGATGGATTATTTGATAGAGGCAGGATCAGTTCAGTTTCTTTTTGATCGTATCCGTGCCTTCTTTCAGAGCTTTTTTGGTTTTATGGGCATCTTCTTTCACATCCTCCTTGAAGTCATCCCAGGCATCCTCTACACGATCTGCCCCTCTGTCGAGCTTGTCACCTGCCTTGTTCGTGGCATCCCGGGTATCTTCTTTGAAGTCGTCCCACGAGTCTTCTACGTGGTCGGCTCCTCTCTCTACTTTATCGCCGGCTCTGTCCGCGGCATCTTTGGTATTGTCTTTCAACTCTTCGTAATTCTCTCTTGTATTTTCTTTGGAACGTTGACTGCAAGAGACCCCTCCGATGAGGAAAATGGCCATACATAGTATACTTATACTTTTTTTCATCTCTGTATTCCTTTATATTATATATGAAATAGAATAAACCTTTTTCTCTACATGAACATATCCTATGTTTTCTACTTGTTCCTGGTATAAATTCCGGTCTGTATGCTGAAAGAGAATTTCAGATCGTCCGGTCTTTATAAAAGCACTCTGTCTGCCGGAAGAAGCAGCATGGCATACCTCGCGGTGAGGTAGCAGGCTGTCTTTTCGGGCAGACAGAAAAGGCTGAAAACATATCATGTTCCTGTTATCCGTGAATGGATCAGAATCTGAATCCGTAACCCAACAGAATTACGGCTGAGTCGTCATCGGCAAACTGGAATTTTAATTCGGCATTGAGGTAATTACGTGTACCGAGGTTATAAGTGATACCGGCACCTATGTTGAATGCGAATTTGGTGCTTGTATAAGACTTATCTTTTCCATTGGAATCTGAATCTTTTCCGTAGAAATTGTTCTGCATACCGATACCAGCCAATGGATATACGGAGAAACGTTCGCCTGGAAAGTTAAATACATAGTGCGCGTTGATGTTCACATCCAGACCGGTTACTTTATCGTGCGGAAAGAAAAACATTACATCCGGAGCGATACGGATTTTGTCGGTGATGTTGTATCTTCCCTGTACACCGAGAGTAAATCTTTCATAACTGGTCTGATACCCCAGGTTCCCAAGAACTGAAAAATCGCCGGTCTGGGCTGATGCACCTAATGTTGTGGCTATGAAAGCAATTAAAAATAAAAACTTTTTCATACATTAAAATTTTTAGAATGTTTAATTGAACTGTTTTAAAAATGATGACTGCAGAATCAGCTCATTCAGAGACGAGTTACTCTTATCTGATCCTTTTCCTATAAATTCATTTGAAGTATTCACTCCTGCTGTTTTTAGTTTATTCTCCTCTGTTCATTACCAGTGTACCGGGCAGATCGGGCTCTGCAACGGATGCAAAGACCTGTTTATCGCTTCCTTCTACCGGTTTCTTCAAAGAAACAGTCTGTTTAGTAATTTGTTCGTAGATTGGAAAAATCTTCTGTAAAGTTAAGGAATGAAGGAGAGGATGCGGTGTATAGAGGTGTGTAGAATAGCTGTACGGAGAGATAAGAAAAAGCCATACAGGATGGATAAAATTAGCGAACAATCCGTAACAATCCTGAAAAGGCACTTTGTTTGCTCTTTACGATGAGAAGGAACTGAACAAAAAAAGAAAAAATCTTGTTGCAGATACGGAATCACACCGTGTAGTATGCTACCGGGTAAACTATTTTTAAAGAGGGAGGATCAGCATGCTGCATATAACCTCTGATTAAAATAATTATAGATTTATATACTAACTTAAACTTAAACATTATGGAAGGATTAGGATTGTTATGGTCCATCATCATTGGTATTGCTGCCGGTGCTATGGCCGGTTGGATCATGAAAGGACGTGGATTTGGTATTTTGGTGAATCTGATCGTGGGTCTGCTGGGTAGTTTGCTGGGCGGATGGATCTACGGTTTGTTAGGATTCAGCACCAGTAGCATCCTCGGTGTATTACTGATGTCTGTGGTGGGCGCGGTAGTCCTGCTCTGGATAGTTTCCCTTTTTAGGAGAAATGTGTAGCTATTCGCTATCTGTACACAAAGGGTTCAGGTGATCTATAGAAAAATCGTCTGAACCATGGGTTGCGGATAGCAAACGGCTGTATTCAGTCTGAAAACCATAGGAGGGAGTGTCTTGCACAGTCAGGTGGGGTTTTTGAAGGTTACCTTTCTGGCAGCGGGCACTACCTCTTTTCTTTTGTATGATCCGTATGGTCTTTGAACGATTAGTTATCTGATTGGGGAAAAAGAAGAGATCCCGGAAGACACGCCTACTATTGTGTTTGCATAGCCTTTACAAACGGATACTCCCTTCCAGACCGATCTGTTCTTTGAAAGTCTTGTCATGTGACACCACCAGTAAAGATCCCTGAAAGTTCTGTATACTACCGGCCAGTATGTCCATGCTGCGGATATCTAAGTTGTTGGTAGGTTCGTCTAAGATCAACAGATCCGGGGCCTGTTCACTGACCTGTAGGCAGCAAAGGATCAATCTCATCTTTTCGCCTCCACTCAATTGCCTGCACGGTTTGTCCCATACCTCCGATGGAAACAGATATCGGTTAAGTATAGTCTTTAGCTCGTGCTCCGGTAATTTCCTGTGGTTGAATTCCTGTATCTGTTGCAATACAGTCCGCCTGTTGTCTATCAGAGAATATTGCTAATCCAGATAAAGGTATCGGAAATCGGTGCGGTGGATCGTTCCGGTCGCAGGAAGCAATTCTCCTGTGATCAGCCGGATCAGCGTTGTCTTTCCCGATCCGTTGTCGCCCTCCAGTTGCCACCTGTCGCCACTGCGAAAGCAAAAAGTCAGCGGCTCTTTCCAGAGCGGTTTATCTGCGTATGCAAAATGAATACCTTTGGCCTCCAGGAGTATTTTTCCTTTGTGCAGGTCGGAAGCCTGAATGTCTGTCCGGAGGATCGCACGCTGGGCCAGAGACTGGCGTATGTCTCTTATCTCACCGGAGAGTTGTTCTATTTTTCCGGTTTGTTTTTCCTGCGATCTCGAGCTACTGTTCTCTGCCCGATCTTTCAGCAGTCCCATCGTAATGCGTGGAAGACCTTTTTTCCGATTGGCCTGTTCGCCCCGTACATTCTGTTTCTGGTTTCGTTCGGCCAGCTTTCTGGCGTGCCGTCTGGCTTGTCCCAGTTCACTGCTTCTGGCTTGTAATTTCTCTTCCATACTTTCCAGCAGTTTCTCTTTCTGTTCCCGGTAGAAGTCATAATTCCCTCCATAGCGGGTGAGTTTTTTGTAGCTCAGTTCTGTGATACCGGGAAGTTGTCTGAGCAGTTGACGATCGTGGCTCACGACGACCACTGCCGCGGAAGTATGCTGTATAAACCGATACAGTCTTTCCCGTCCCTTGCGGTCGAGGTGATTGGTGGGTTCGTCCATCAATACTATATCCGGTTGATGCAGATCGATACCGGCAAGGAAAACTTTCGTTTTTTCTCCTCCACTAAGTAGGGAGAAGGGATGTGTGAGAGTGCTGTAAGGAACCTCCCAGCGAGCGAGAGCTTCCTTCGCTTTCTCTTCGATGTCCCACTCCTCATTCAGTGTGTCGAAGTTCTCCTGAACCACATTTCCTTTCAGGATCTCTTGCAGGGCATGCAATTTCTGATCTATATGCAACACCTCAGCCAGTGTCTGGTGGTCGTATTGACCAAAGTGCTGGGGTACGTAGTAGCATTCTCCCGTACAGTGGTATATGCCCGCACTGGGAGAGAGCTCACCAGCCATGATACGGAGCAAAGTAGACTTTCCACATCCGTTGTCACCTACGATAGCGGTTTTTTTCACCTTTGCTCAGACTGAAATCAAGGTTTTCGAAAAGGGATTCTTTATCCGGATGGATGTAAGAAATCTGTTGTAGAATCATACACATAGGGATTAACAAGTAAAAAATGGAGAACCAGAAACGATAGGAAGGTATGGTAACCACTTTTTTAGTTGACGGCTATATGTGTATATATCCTGTTCCTTTCCGGAGAGGAAAGGAAAAAAATCAAACTATGTATGGGCTACCTCAGATAGTAATTCTCATTGTAGGATGTATAAGTTTCGGTTGCAAAGATACGAAATAATATACGGATATCCTCACAGCCTGTATACATTTTGCTCGTTTCTTTATTGACTGTGTTCACCACTGTGTCGACCAATGTACTGACTTCGTCGATCTGCGATTTACTGTGTTGGCCGTTGGTGCAGGCTTATTTTTAGGTACATTTTTCTATTTCGAGGCCATCTGATACGTTGTAGAGACGCATATTTGCGTCTGAAAAGACAAAAACGGGGTAAAAAGAAGACAGAGGAAAGAGTGCACCCATGTTCGCTTTAGTCACAAGGACGATAATAACATATTTGTGGAAAATGTAAACAGGCTCTTATACAATAAAAAGAATATTTTTTCAACAGGCTGGTTTATTTGTATATGAGTGAGTAAAAGGTACGGAATCTGTTTATAAAACTTCTTTCTGGATAGTCGTCAGATTAAAATTACTCTTTTTCATTTCCTGTCCTGTAACGGAGAGATATTCTCTTTACAAATCTATTGGTATATACAGTCCGTGGTCTGCTTATTTATAAGGTAACCCTATCTGTCGGATGGCTATTTCCATCTCTTAAGCAGCCGCTTCACCCGTTCTTCTATACCCCTTGTTTATGCGGGTCATTTCCTCCGGATCCCGCCTTTTTCGCTGTCTTTTCCGTGCGGAAATTCAGGTTTTTCGGTTTTGGGTCATTTTTTTCGTTGTTATCCCTTCTCTGACTATCTGTAGACCGCATTTTTTTTCAAAGTTTTTTCACCATGACACAATAACTTTTCATGATGACACACTAACTTTCCATGATAAAAATGGGTATTTTTCTCTTTCATTCTTTCCCTCTACCTTTAGTGAGTTTTTCATGAGAGACTTTCCCTTGCGGCTCTGTACAAGGCCGTAAGGAACCAACTATTTTATTATTATTTAAAAAACAAACTGAAATGAAATACTTCAACTTATTTCTTTTTATCTCCCTGCTGCAAGCCACCCTTTGTACAGCAGAGCTCAGGGCGCAGGAGTCTTCCTCCTATATCAACCGGTCGCCCGAATTCCTGAAGATCACCACCCCTACGGTGGCCAGCTTCAACAAATTTATCGATCACCCGGTCAACCTCTACAGCGGAACACCGGACATCTCACTGCCCATCTACGAATTATCGGATGGGGATATCGGCTTGCAGGCCACGCTCCGCTACAACGCCTCGGGCATCCGCGTAGCCGAAGAGGCCAGCTGGGTAGGACTCGGATGGAACCTGAATATCGGAGGATATATCTCCCAACAGGTGGTAGGGGAAGATGACTACAACGACAGCCGTTACCTGGACTTTGTAGATATCCTTACTCCCCAGGTGTATTCCAGCCCCTACCAGGCCATACCCTATACTGAGGCCCTGCATGCAAAGATGGAATGTTACCGTAACCAATCCCTGTGTGAAAGGCACATGGGTAAACTCAATCCGGATGTCTTCTACTTCTCCGTGCCGGGCTACAGCGGTAAATTCGTTATTGATTATACACAGAACAACAAGGTGGTACTACTAAATCGTGAGCAGGATATAGACATTCAAGTGTATTATGTAAGCAGTACATCCTCACGCATCGAGGAAATTGTTCTGACCACACCCGAAGGAGTGATCCATGAATTTGCTTTCTTTACAGAGATGAAGTCATCTACCCGGGCGGATTATGTGACCTCACGTACATTCACTCTGAACCAAAGCGAATATCCCAATGGACAGAAGATACAATATGCCTACCAGAGGGTACCGTATTCCCACACCACGAATTCAAATTACTTCCAGTCTACTTTCGAAGAAACGAATCACCAGTCTACTTTCTGGGGGAATGCCTACCACGGAAGTATGAGTCACAGACTGGATGGCGACGAAGCCTTATTGGAAAGTATACGAACGACCAATTTCCAGGTAAATTTCACCTTAGGGAGTCGACAGGACATCAGCCAGGGACGCCGGTTGGAGAAAATACAGATCAGCACTTTGCAGAGTCCATCTACTGTTCTGCGTGAGATCCGGTTCGAGTATGCGTATTTCACCGCTGGTTCCTCTAATATCACACAATCTCTGCGCCTGCGTCTGGAGAAGATGTACACCTGCGATCCTTCCACAGGGACGGCCGGTGATGTATACGGATTCACTTACAATTCTACCGCGCTCCCTGTCAAGAATTCCGCATCCGTAGATTACTGGGGATATTACAATGGAGGTACCCGCAGTGGCACCAAACTTCCGGATCCGGGTAAACTGTTCTTCAGCCGCCAGGATCCTCAACTCTCAGGGCTGGTCAACGCCTCCCAGGTGGTAACACGCGCGGCACACCCTGACTATACGGCAGCTGCCATGCTCGAGGGGATCACTTATCCCACAGGAGGATATACCCGGTTCGAATACGAGGCCAATACGTTTGGGGGCACCTACTATCCCAGTGAAACAGACCAGACAACGGAGACATTAGCAACGGTGCAAGACCGGAACAACAAAGCAGATGTTAAAACAGTTGAATTCTTAATAGAAGATGAAACGGCTGAAATAGAGCTTGTTGCTATTCTATCCCAGGGACTTAATAGTTGGGAAGATGTAAAAAGCAGCAACGTAGCCATACTCCGACTCCAATCATCCCCAGTTCTTTCTGTAGCTGTGATCTCATTTAGCTCTGCTACGTCAACAGAGACCAGAAAAACTCTCACTGTCGAATTAACAAAAGGTCGATGCCAACTTGTAGCCAGTTTCCCCGATGCTTTAGGCGACCAGTATGGTGCTTCTCTCAATCATGGTGAATTAAGCGCCACAGCCAGTGTTGTCCTTACTACCAGAGAACATTCCACCGGATGTGGTGTACGCATCAAATCCATTTCATCCTATCCGGCAAAGACACAAACTACTGCTGTAAAAACCACTTATTACGACTATACAGATCCCTCTATAGGAAAGAGCAGTGGTATTCTGCACGACCAGTTGTACTTTATGAATACGCACCATACATATAATTCATTTATAGAAACCCGACAGATCAATGATCCTGTTCCACAATACATCTATGTGAACCTGCGTCAGGTAGACCTAAGTTCGGAAAATAGATTTTCCAATCCCTATGGAAGCAGTTCCGGGGTGGGCTACAGTTATGTGACGGAAAAGACACAGGCCGACGACTCCTTCGGATATACGGTGCATGAGTTTTACAACCAGCAACTGAGTTTCACCCAGCACAGTGTGGCCATAGACAACCCTCTGAATGGCAAATCCCTCTCGGTAAAGATCTACGATAAAGACAGGAAACTGATCTCTCAGAAAGAGTACACCTACCGGCAGAACCTCAGGCATACCTATTTCGGGATCAATGTGGAAGAAAACTATAACCGATTTCCAAATTTGTATGTAGGTGGTTTTCCTATTTATACGTTGCGTAAAGATATGAATTTATATTCGACCAGCCGGTTCTTTATCATTCGTCACCAGCTCCCCTGCTACGACATCACCCTGGCCAGTGAGACCGAGACCACAGACGGAGTCACCATGCAGACCACCTATACCTATGATACCACTACCCTGCAACTAAGGGAAAAAAGTAGCACCAACTCCGATGGCAAAACCCTCAGACACACCTACACCTATGCCAATGATTACAATACGGCCGCCTGTACAGCCATGAAACAGGCACACCGGTACAACCAGGTCATTGAAGAAAAGGTCTTTGTGGATAACTATTTCGTAGCAGCACAGGCCAACCATTATTCCACACAGGGCAAACCTGTACTCTACAACCAGTATTTCTCCGAGATCAGTGGACTACGGGGAGATGTCACTTCCTACTCCACCAGTGGCGTGATCAATGCCGACATTTACCCATCCATCAACATCGCCTATCGCGAGCACGACAGCTACGGCCGTCCCCGAGAGGTAACCCGGGAGAACCTGTTGCATACCGTCTATCTTTGGGGATACAATCACCAATACCCCGTAGCAAAGATAGAAGGAGAACTCACCTACCAGCAGGTAAGAGGTAAACTCACCGCAGCCTATGTAGATAACCTGGCCACCAGCCAGAACATCACACAAACCACCCTGAGTGAGATCTACACCAAACTCGATGCAGAGAAGGTACAGATCACCACCTATACCTACCAACCACTCTTTGGCATCACATCCATCCAGATGCCAAACAGGGATATACTTACTTACCAGTACGACCCGTTCGGAAGGCTACTGAAGATCACAGATACCCATGG
>JAJBTC010000073.1:350-30964 GCA_020861095.1 Bacteroides sp. | reverse complement strand
GAATATGTATGATCCCGCAGACGGCAGCCTCGGGATCCGCTATAGAGACGGCACTACAAAAAATATTGCCGAAGCATCGGATATGTTCAACATCTCCCTGCTATCTAAGAAGATAAAAAAATACTATATCTGTTACTATCGTTTGCAGGATAAAACATAAAATATTCATTTAAGTATAAGGATATTTGAAAAAAAAGTCCGTTATTTGCGTTCTGATAGAGATTTATAGTAAAAGCAGATCTCACCACAGGAGAAGTAACCGTAAGTATTTTATGATTTCTTCTTCGAAAACACGTGACAACGAAAGATCCGGAACCTGTTTTTCGATCGGAAAAACTTCTGTATAGCCTGACGACTGGCACAACAACCGGAAAGAGATAGAATAAACGATCATAGACAGAGGGATGCCGATCAACAAATAAAAATCTGGTATATCTTCCAGAGAAGATCCATACGGCATCCGGAAAAACATTATAATAAACATTTGTACATGGAGTTTACGGCCAAACAAATAGCTACATTCATCCAGGGAGAGATCATCGGAGATGAAAATGCGACCGTTCATACTTTTGCCAAGATTGAAGAGGGGACACCGGGCGCGATCTCTTTTCTTTCCAATCCCAAATATACCCCCTATATCTACAAAACCCAGTCCAGTATCGTACTGGTGAACAGGGATTTCACACCTGAGCAGGAGATCAGTGCCACACTGATCCGGGTAGACAATGCCTACGAAAGCCTTGCCCGATTGCTGATGCTCTATGAAATGAGCAAACCCAAAAAGCAAGGTATCGATCCGCTGGCTTCTGTTTCTGCTACCGCGCAGATCGGTGAAAATGTATATGTAGGCCCTTTCGCTGTGATCGGAGACAACGCTGTGATCGGAGATAATTGTATGATCCATTCACACGTGTGTGTGGGCGACCGGGTGAAGGTGGGCAATGCATGTGTTTTCTATCCCCACGCAACCATCTATGACGAATGCCGGATCGGCAACGAGTGTATCCTTCATTCCGGAGCCGTGATCGGAGCCGATGGATTCGGATTCGCTCCTACCGCACAGGGATATCAGAAGATCCCTCAGATCGGGATCGTGATTCTGGAAGATAAAGTGGAAATAGGTGCCAATACCTGTGTAGACCGCGCAACGATGGGAGCTACGATCATACGTACGGGAGTGAAATTAGACAATCTGATCCAGATCGCTCACAACGATGAGATCGGAGCACATACGGTGATGGCTGCGCAAGTGGGCATCGCAGGCTCTACCAAAGTAGGGGAATGGTGCCGTTTCGGTGGACAGGTAGGCCTTGCCGGACACATCAGGATCGGCGACCGTACGGAAATAGTGGCACAGTCGGGTATATCCAGTAATGTGAAGCCCGACAGCCAGATCATGGGAGCTCCCGCTTTTGATGCCAAACAAGCGTTCCGGTCTGCTATTGCCTACAAGCGACTGCCGGAAATGGCGGCGGAGCTGAGCGCGCTGCGTAAAGAGATGAACGAACTGAAACAACAACTTTTAAATAAATAACAAATAGCCAATGTTGAAACAAAAGACCCTGAAAGAGAGCTTCTCCCTGAGTGGAAAAGGGCTTCATACCGGGCTCGACCTGACTATTACTTTCAACCCTGCCCCGGATAATCACGGATATAAAATACAACGTACAGACCTGGAGGGACAACCCGTTATCGACGCGGTTGCCGACAATGTGGTAGAAACCACACGTGGCACCGTATTGTCTAAGAACAACGCGCGCGTAAGTACAGTGGAGCATGCCATGGCTGCCCTGTATGCGTTGGGTATAGACAACTGTCTGATACAAGTAAACGGTCCTGAGTTTCCCATCCTGGACGGTAGCGCGAAATATTATGTGGAAGAGATTGAGAAGGTAGGTACTGTGGAACAAAGCGCGGTGAAAGATTTCTACATCATCAAATCCAAGATAGAATTCCGTGACGACAAGACCGGTTCGTCGATCATCGTATTGCCGGATGAGAATTTCAGCCTGAACGTACTGGTATCTTACGATTCACAGATCATCCCCAATCAGTTTGCCACATTAGAAAATATGGCAGATTTCGCTACGGAGATCGCGGGCAGCCGTACTTTCGTTTTCGTACGCGAAATAGAGCCTCTGTTGCAGGCTGGGCTGATCAAAGGAGGAGACTTAGACAACGCGATCGTTATTTACGAGCGTAAAATGTCTCAGGAAAACTACGATACCCTTGCCGATGTCATGGGAGTACCTCATATGGACGCGGAACAGCTGGGATACATCAACCACAAACCTTTAGTATGGCCCAACGAGTGTGCCCGCCACAAATTATTGGATGTGATCGGCGATCTGGCACTTATCGGCAAGCCGATCAAAGGAAGGATCATCGCTACCCGCCCGGGACATACGATCAACAATAAGTTTGCCCGTCAGATGCGTAAAGAGATCAGGCAACATGAAGTACAGGCACCCATCTATGACAGCACACGCGAACCGGTGATGGACGTCAACCGCATCCGGGAATTGCTCCCTCACCGCTATCCGTTCCAACTGGTAGATAAAGTGATCGAAATCGGTGCGAACTACATTGTAGGGATAAAGAATGTAACCAGCAACGAGCCATTCTTCCAGGGACATTTTCCCCAGGAACCGGTGATGCCGGGTGTACTTCAGATAGAGACCATGGCACAGATCGGCGGACTGCTGGTGCTGAATTCCGTGGACGAACCCGAACGTTATTCTACCTACTTCATGAAAATAGACGGAGTAAAATTCCGTCAGAAAGTAGTACCCGGAGATACACTTGTCTTCCGTGTTGAATTGCTCGCACCGATCCGCCGGGGGATATCTACCATGAAAGGATATGTCTTTGTCGGAGAAAAAGTAGTCTGCGAAGCAGAATTTATGGCACAAATTGTAAAAAACAAATAAACACAGATGATAAGTCCTTTAGCATATATTCATCCCGAAGCAGTGATCGGAAACAATGTGGAGGTAGCCCCTTTTGTCTTTATCGACAAGAATGTGGTGATCGGTGATAATAACACCATCATGGCCAATGCCACCATCCTGCCGGGTTCACGTATCGGAAATAACAATACCATCTTCCCCGGAGCGGTCATAGGAGCCATTCCTCAGGACCTTAAATTCAATGGAGAAGAAACTACCGCGGAGATCGGAGATAACAATACGATCCGTGAAAATGTAACCATCAACCGGGGTACGGCGGCCAAGGGAAAGACTGTCGTAGGAAACAACAACTTGCTGATGGAAGCTGTGCATGTGGCACATGATGCCATTATCGGTAACGGATGTATCATTGGCAACGCCACCAAAATGGCAGGCGAGATCATCATTGATGACAACGCGATCGTCAGCGGAGCGGTACTGATGCACCAGTTCTGCCGGGTAGGCGGATACGTAATGATCCAGGGAGGCTGCCGCTTCAGTAAAGACATTCCTCCGTACATCATCGCAGGCCGGGAACCGATCGCTTACAGTGGTGTCAATATCATCGGGATGCGTCGCAGAGGTTTTCCCAACGAGACCATCCAGAATATACACAACGCTTATCGTATCATCTATCAGAGCGGCCTCAACAACACAGATGCCCTGCAGAAAGTAGAAGAAGAGATCCCGATGAGCCCGGAAATTGAATATATTATCCGATTTATCCGCGAATCAGAACGGGGTATTATCAAATGATATAATCCCTTAGTTGCGAATCGACGATTTGTGATGTATGTCTGCCAACAGACAGGTGCCTCTACAGAGGGATCTGTTTGCTGTGTTCCCCCAGGAAGGCCCTGACATACACCCCAAATCGTCGATTTTTTATATACTTAACCTAAAAAATAGTATTCCGGAAACATTAAGCAGGATTCATCCGTTGTTTCCAACAGTCATTGTTGTAACAAAGTTGTTTTTTTATTATTTTTACGCCATTAAACAATACAAATATGATATATAGATTTACGATCATTTCTGATGAGGCAGATGATTTCATCAGAGAGATACAGATTGACCCGGAAGCTACTTTCTTTGAGTTGCACCAGGCCCTCCTGGATTCGGTGCAATATACCAAAGACCAGATGACTTCTTTCTTCATCTGCGACGAAGATTGGGAAAAGGAGAAGGAAGTGACCCTGGAAGAGATGGACGACAGCCCGGAGATCGACAGTTGGGTCATGAGCGGGACAAAACTCAACGAACTGATTGAAGACGAGAAACAGAAGCTGCTGTACGTATTTGACTACCTGACCGAACGCTGTTTCTTCCTGGAACTCTCGGAGATCATTACCGGCAAAGAGATCAGACAGGCTACCTGTACACGCAAAGAGGGAAATCCTCCGAAACAAACCGTAGACTTTGAAGAGATCACAGCAGCCAACGGCAACCTGGACCTGGATGAGAACTTTTATGGTGATCAGGAATTTGACCTGGAAGATTTCGACGCGGAAGGATTTGATATAAATGCGGGAGCCGACAGCGGATCTCCGTTTGACGAATAACCAAGACCTGTCTGCTCCCTTTGTCCGTTTCAGAGAAAACACTCATTGTACTGATTGGCCCCACCGGAGTGGGGAAGACAGAGCTGAGTCTGCAGATCGCGAAGCACTACCAGACCTGCATCGTATCGGCAGACTCACGTCAATTATATGCCCCGCTGAAGATCGGTACAGCAGCTCCTACCGCTGAACAGCTCCGACAGGTGCCTCACTATTTCGTAGGTACCCTGCAATTGACAGACTATTACAGTGCTGCCCAGTACGAAACGGAAGTGATGCAGCTGCTCGGAGAGCTCTTTCAGGAGAAAGATGTGGTGGTGCTCACCGGAGGCTCCATGATGTATGTAGACGCGATCTGCAAAGGGATTGATGACATACCTACTGTGGACCGGGAAACCCGGGAAATGATGCTGCACAAATACGAAACCGAGGGTCTGGAACAGTTAGTGGCCGAACTTCGCCTGCTCGACCCGGAGTATTACCAGATCGTAGATCTCAAAAACCCCAAACGGGTGATCCATGCCCTGGAGATATGCTACATGACCGGAAAAAGCTATACCTCTTTCCGTAAACAACAACCTAAGGAACGCTCCTTCCGCAGCATTAAGATCGGACTGACACGCGACCGGGAGGAACTATATGACCGTATCAACCGGCGCGTAGATATCATGATGGAAGAAGGATTGCTGAAAGAGGCCGCAGCGGTTTATCCCTACCGGCATCTGAACTCCCTGAACACCGTAGGATACAAAGAACTTTTCCATTATATGGACGGCACCTGGGAACTGGACTTCGCCATAGAGAAGATCAAACAAAACTCCCGGATCTATTCCCGCAAGCAAATGACCTGGTTCAAACGCGACCCGGAAATACAGTGGTTCCATCCGGATCAATTCGCAGAAATTCAATCCTATCTGCAAAGTAAGATATAACTTCGTCGACATCCTCCCCCTGTAGAGACGCAAAGAGATTTACGATGTACTGATTTACGATTTACGATTGAAATTACAGAAAGAATCTGTTTGTAAATCCCTATGCGTACACAATAAAGTTTTTCTAACAGAGTATATGTATCCATAGCATATACAGACTTATGAGATAGGCATGTCGATTACTTATAAATAATCCTGTAACGTGTCCCATAGAATCTGAACCATTCCATATATATGCTATCAGATACTTACTTCTATGGGACCTGCACGGCGGAGACGCACGCCGTGCGTCTCGTATGTTTGCATTTAAAATGTATGGGGATTTACAAAATGTAATTTCAATCGTACATCGTCAATCGTCCAATCGTAAATCTCTTTGCGTCTCTACAGGAAAATGTTATCGATCGTTAGTATATTTGTTTTTCCAAATCGTACATCGCAATTGACTTCGTCGACCGTTGGTTCAATACATCTTAACTCTCTCTGGTTTCTTCGTATGGATGATAAACTTATTTTCATTTCAGCTGTTCTTACTACCAAAGCCGATTTTTATTCATTCGATATAATACTAACCACAGAAAATATGAATAAAAGAATTGTTCTCTACACCCTTACATGGGCAATATTCCTGTTTTCGGGAATATCTCCGGTCCATAGTCAGACCATAAAAAAGGTGATATCATCCGCCATAGGTCATTTCACTTCGCTCGACCTGGAAGGTACCTGGAAGTACGAAGGGGTAGCCGTAGAATTTCAGACCGACAACCTGCTGAAAAAAGCGGGAGGCAAAGTAGCAACGGGCAATATCGAAAAGAAGATCGATCAACAACTTTCCCACCTTGGATTCCAGTCAGGGATCACTGAATTCATCTTTCACGAAGACGGGACTTTCCGGAATGTAACCAATGGCCGGGCAGTGAGTGGAACCTATACATATGACAGCAGTGATAAGGAGATCACCCTGAAATATGCCAATCATATTCCTGTCAACGCCAAAGTCACCGGAACGGACACGAAAATATCCCTCCTGTTCGAAGCAAACAGTTTCCTCTCTGTCGCTACCTTCCTGGGTAGCAATTCCGGCGTTTCGGCTATTCAGGGCATCAGTTCCATTCTGAAGTCCTATGACAGTATGATGATAGGTATGGAATTGAAAAAAGAGTAAGCAGTTCAGGAACAAGCCCAGGAAAAGCCTAAGGCTATATAGCGATTACAGATCAAAATACTCCCTATACCTTTCCTCTACATATAGGTCCAGTTCCTCATACAGCGAATAGCACTCTTTTACATCCGGTGCTCCGCCCTCTCTCCATCTCTGCAGGTAAGGAGCCGTACGGAAGAACACTTCTTTCTCTACCGGTTCCAGAACCTGCATCATTCCTGTACCTTTGGAATTGTGTAACAGTTCCCAGTGGAGATAGCGATTACTTCCCATTCCCTGTTTATAAGAAAAGACTTTATCGGCCAGACGCACTACTTTATCGCACAAAGGAGAAACTCCTGTTTCCGCGTCCCGTCGCAACATACGGGGAAACTGCTTATCTGCTCCTTTCACCCATACCGGCATGGCGACACTTACAGGCGGGTATCCCAATACAGTCCACATGGTAGTCAATTCCGGGTTTTCTCCTTCTTTCACACCTTGTATCACTACCGAACTGGCGGTACTCTTACGGGCAATAAAATCCTGATCTACAAACCACCCTGTAGTATGAGGTTTGTTGAAACTGCCGCTTTTCAGATCAATACCCAATAAGGGATGGGCAAAGGAACGGGAAAGTTCGGAAAAGATCCAGGCAGGTGTGATCTCTCCGGTAGCAGAAGCAGGCATCAGCATTTTATCTACCTGCATAAAACGTACATATCCAGCTCCCTGATTCACCTCACCGGCAAACGAGAAGTTGGTACGGGCAATATATCCGCAGGGAGCATCTTTGGCGTCATTCGCGTCATACATCACATAGGTGTAGTAATCTACTTCAAACACGGCCGCTCCTCCCCGGGCATCAATCACGCCGAAATTGGCCTCGATCAGGCTGGGTTTGGACAAGGTATCCAGAAACACCCGGAAATCCTCTACCGTGGCACAGATTTCCAGCGCCCTTTTCATCACCCTGCCGTTGGCATCACCACGCTCTTCACCCTCTTCTATCTGAACTAAGTTGTAAGATTGGGTATTCATCAATGAAAAACCGGCTTCGTTGGTACCGATCCAGATCTCGTGAGGATCTTCCTGCACCGAGTTGATGATAGCGACGAAATTATACTTCCCGCCCCGGAAATAGTGTACACTGTTTTGTGGGAAATCCGTATCCCGGTGTTTCCAGAGTAAAGGACGTCCGTCAGGGGTCACTTTTCCTGAGATCACGGCAGAACTACAGGCATAGGTAGAGGAAACACACACATTCAGAAAGATCAATAAGAAGAGTAAGGTCTTTTTCATAACAATAGTTGTGGGGGTAATTTTTTCATCTGCAAATATAAAATTTTATGACGTTCTGTGTATATATTCCCTCTACCTAAATCACTCTATTGCCAATCTTTTGATCTGAGAAAGTAAATGAGCCCGTTTTTCATCACTGGTACCAACCACTATTTCTCTTATAGTTCCCACCTTATCCAGTAATATAGTGGTTGGAGTGATCTGAACAGCGAACAATTGAAACAAAAACAGATTATCTGTTAAGTGATGAAACAAAAATGGGGTTTGAGTGACAATCGATTCGATCTGCTGAGCCGTATTCCAGGTTACAGACAAATAATTCACTTCCGGTACCTCTTCCATCCATTCATTGAGATCCGGCATCTCTCTGATACAGGGAGCACAACCGATGTACCAGAAATTCAACACGGTAGGTTTTCCTAAGATAGACTCCTTATTCCAGAGTATACCTTTTGTATCGGTAGCGGAAAACTCCGGGATCCCCTCTCCTACCTTGAGGGCTGATGCTTTGGTAAAAGGATCACTCATTGCTACTACCACTTTACTAGGTTCGTGCCCCAGTTTAAGTGTTTCCAGAAGATCATGTCCATCCGGGATCTCGTTTATGGAAACTGCATGACTCATTTCCTCTTCAGACAGTATCTCACCGGATTTCAGGTTGACCACCATGATCCTTTTTCCATCTACAGCCACGAAAGAGATCGAATGTACCTTATCTTTTATGCTTTCAGGATAGGTACGGAAAAAATAGTTATTTATCAGAGTCCAGGTTTCGACCTCCGCAGTTTTCCCGGTCTGAGCACTCAATGGAGTGCCCAGACACAAGAAAAGCAGAAACATAAAGAGAGAATTATAAAGGTTCATTTTGTATTGTATTCTCATTCAGACCTCAAAGTGACTTTCATATCCGTATCACCTTTCATCTCCACAGTGAGCATATTCACATAAGCAATAACCAGTACGGCATCTTTCGGAGCATAAAAATTAAAATTACCGTTTGTATCTGTTATAGAGCCCAGCACCTCTCCTTTAACGGATACAATTGCTCCGACAATCGGCTTGCCTGACCCATCTGTAACTTGCCCCGAAACCAGCGTCGGATTCTCAACAGACTTCACGTTAATTACTCTTCCCGCGAGTCCTATATCCTGGAGTTCACTCACCGGATATCCGGCAGCCGTTGCTGTCTGAGAACTTTTCAGAGTAATCTCAATCACACCATTTTTACCTTTATCACCATATTTTTCAATGGCACTCTGATCTTTCAATACATTCATTGACTCAATGTCATTCGCAACTATATCATGGATCTTTTCCACTTCCTTACCATTTACAAAAATAAGCGGTTTTAGATCCGGATTACCATAGCCGACTACAGTCATATCAGAAGACTCATTTTCCGGAGAGTCCAACCTGAACATAACAGGCACAGTGTACCGGACAGTTACATTCTTTCCCCGCTGCTGCCCGGGTTTCCATTCCGGCATCTCACTGATCACACGCAATGCCTCTTTATCCAGTTCAGGATCTACAGGACGAACTACATGAGGAGAAAAGATATTCCCGTCTTCTCCGACCACGAACTGAACAATGACCCGTCCTTGCACACCAGCCGCCTTAGCTACCGCCGGATATCTTAAATTCTCCGATATATATTTCATCATAACCGCATAGCCTCCCGGAAACTCAGGCATTTGCTCAACCACATCAAAAATAACCTGCTCCGGAGAAGGTACACCTGTATCTACAGGTAAAGGATGCGCTACAGGTTCAGAAACAGCAGGGATCCGCACTTCCAATACAGACTCGTCCTCCGTGGATAGTTCCATCGGAATTTCCACGGAAGGATTTTCTACAGAATTTGTTTCTACAAGTGCGGATAAATCACTAACTTTGACTGCGGAAATTTCTTCTGCCACAGAAGTTATTTCGGGACGAGCGAAAGCAGTGACCGCAATAGCTGCTACCGGAAGAACATACAAACATTTCATACGAGCCCACGGGCTTGATTTTTCTTTTAACATCATAGTGATACGTTTTTTAAGATTACTGTGATTAAAGCTGTTAGCCATAGAGTAGAGCCTTGTGCCAACGGCTTTTTTATAAGTAAAAGTTGATACGTTTTTGCGTCTATTCCCTGTTTCAGCACCTCTTCATCCGCCTCATATTCATGGATACTCTGAAGTTCCTGTTTCAATAGCCAGGAAGCCGGATTGAACCATTGCAGGAAAATACAGCAATCTGCCAATATCAGGTCCAGGGAATGTAGTTTCTTTATATGGGCCGTCTCATGAGCCAATATCTCACGCCCACACTCTTCCAGGTCGTTCTCAGAAATAACGATATAACGCATCCAGCTGAAAGGCGCAAGTTCCTGTTGATGGATGATGAGCCTGATGCCACCGGAAAGCGTCTCTTTTCTGCTTCGCCAGATCAGAGAGAACAGATTTCCGATACTATAGAAGTGACGTCCGGCAAAGAAGAGTACACCCATAGCATATAAGATCAATACCACATGTATCCAACGAAGGGTAGTCACCTGTTCGGGAACCACCACAGGAGCAGCCTCCGTGAAATTTGCCATCATCAGCAATTGTTCCCACGAAAGCATGGTTTGCTGTACCTCGGTATAGGTATGCGTGGTTACCTGGCAAAAAGGCAATAACAAAGATAGTAACAGGATACAAAGAAGAGCGATACGGTTGAACCGATGGAAAGTATCACGGGTCAGCAACCATCTGTAGAAAAGATAGAAGCTTCCCAGACAAAAAGATGCCTTTAGGATATAAACAAAAAATGTGCCCATATAATTAACTCCGGTATATAGTATGGTTTCTACCCGAAGAAGAAGGTATAACCCAATTACTTATTGTGTGCTTTCTCCACCTCTTCGATCAGTTTTTTCAACTCCTCCAGAGATACATCTTCTTCCTTTACCAGGGAAGAGACCACACTCAGGTAAGAATCGTTGAAATATTTACTGATCACTCCTTTGAGCGTCTGGCTGCTGAACTGCTCCTGGCTGACTATAGCAAAATACTGATAGGTATTTCCAAAAGCTTTGTGTGACAGGAAGCCTTTCTCCTCCAGACCGCGAACAATGGTAGACAGCGTATTGAAGTGCGGCTTCGGCTCGTCGTAGAACGTCAGCAACTCTTTCACGAACAAGGGCCCTTTCTCCCAGAAAAAGCACATGATCTCCTCTTCTTTTGTAGTTAATCTCTTCATATGAATTTGATTTGAGAACAAATAAACTAAAATTCTTCGTTATAGAACTAAATTCATTAGTTAATATTGCCTAAAAACGTACATAAGGGTATAAAACCATAGTTTCATACCCTTATAATAGAGTAGGCAGCACATACTGTTACCCTTATCTACGCTGGAGTGCCCATATATAATAAACGATCATAGTTCCCAGAAACAGACCCGCCACTGCCAGGAAGATCCACTTGACAGTTTCATATGAAACCCCATAATAGCCACCTGCAAAATAGAGAACACTACTCACACAACACAATTGAAGTATGATATTCAACACACGTCCGAAACGGGTGGCATACAAGTATTGGATCACCACATTTCCTTCGTGCACACGCACCGGGAAATTAATATAACGAACGGGCATATAGCCTGTCCACGCAACCCATGCGAATATACCTGTACTCACGATCATAGAGATCAGCCAATTGTCATTCTCTATCTTTCCCCTGAAATAAGGAATAAGGATGAGTACCCACGCTGCTATCAACAACAAAAGAGCTACCAACTCCATCACCCGGTCCAGCAGGGTGGGTGCAAGTCGGATAGCCGGAGCCTTTCTTCCTGAATAAAATCCTAAATTAAACATCTTCCTCGTCTGTTTTTGATTTACCGGGTTTGCTCTTTTTCAGTCTTCCACTCTTTTTCAGTGCCTCTGCAATGATCCATTGCAATTGCCCGTTTGTGCTGCGGAATTCATCGGCTGCCCATTTCTCAATAGCATCCATCGTATCTGTATCGATCCGCAATACAAAGCTTTTTGTTGAAGACTCTTTCTTTGCCACAATTCTATCTCTTTTAAATAATTAAATGCCTTTATGGATAAAAGACGCAATATCTTCGATCACATAAGAAGCCATCGGTTTTTCCTGTTCGTATTCTGAGGGCAGGCAAATTCCCTCTCCCTCAAAAAACAGATGATTCAGCGCCGGATAGCTTTTCATTGTCACGTTCGGACGATCTGCAAGTCCCTGTTGCCAAAGCGCATAGTCTTTCATAGTCACCTGATAGTCACGTTCTCCCTGAAGGATGAGCGCGGGAATAGAAAGGGAGCGAAGCGTCTCCAGCGCATCGTATTTCATAGCAAACTGCCAGTAAGCCTCCGAACCCGCATTCAGCGGAAATCCCAGCGAAGCATCATATTCCTCTGTTCCGTACAGATCTAAGTTGTCACAGACCCTTTTCACCTGATCTACAAATTCACGGTTCAGCCCCGGTTGATCCTGAGCAAGCAGGTATTCAAACTGATCTGCGAGCAATTGGTTGAGTGGCCGTGGAGAACCTGCCATCATCACAATACCTGCCACATCTCCCGCCCGCTGCGCAATACGGGGAGCCAGGATAGCTCCCTGGCTGAGCCCTATGACATATACGGAAGACAATTCCGGTTGAGTGGTTGCCTGCCATACAGCTGCTACGGCATCATTCACTGTTTCATCATCGAATGTTCCTGTTCCCTCTTTCTCCCATTTCGCACCATAGACAAAGGTACGTTTGTCGTAACGGATGGTAGCGATGCCCTTTTCCGCCAACCGATCGGCCATATCCCGGAAAATCTTATTCGGCCCCAGGGTACCGTCACGATCCGAAGGTCCGGAACCGTGCACCAGCACAGTGACCGGGAAAGGTCCTTCTCCTGCCGGGAGTTTCAATATGCCGGGAAGTTCATACGCTTCCCAACGGATCACGACCTCACGTTCATTCTCTCTCACTCCGGTCGCTACCGGAGGGGAGGAAGCAGGCAGGAAGCGTATTCCGTTTATCTCTCCCTCTTCATTGACAGACAACAGAAAGATCAAAACACCTTTCTCAAACCGCACTTCCGAAGTGACCACTGTATGGCCCTGCATGGTATCTACTTTCCAGTCTCCTCTGGACTGATAGGCACCCAATTGGGCTTCCAGCTGACTATATACCTCTCCCCACGCCCCGGAAGGAACCTGAGTACGGATATCCTCCTGCAGATATACAGAGATGGAGTCGCCCATACTTTGTCGGATATAACCGAATATCTTCTCCGCAAGTTCTTCCGGTTGTCCGGCAAATAAGGTTCCCGTACTCAGACAGATGACTGTCATCCAGCCAGTAATTCTTTTCAGAAAATACATTCTTTGTGTTTTCATATATCCACTTCTTTTTAATGGTGCAATGTTCCCGCATTTATCACCGGCTGTGCAGCTTCGTCCGCGCAAAGTACCACCAACAGATTACTTACCATAGCAGCCTTCTTCTCCTCGTCTAATTCCACGATCTCCTCCTCAGAAAGTTTATGAAGTGCCATCTTCACCATAGATACCGCTCCTTCCACGATCTTTTCACGTGCAGTGATGATCGCAGAAGCCTGTTGCCTGCGCAACATCACTGCCGCGATCTCGGGAGCATAGGCCAGATAATTGATCCGGGCCTCCACCACCTCTATTCCTGCCATAGACAAGCGTTCGTTGACTTGTGCTTCCAATTCTTCATTGATCTCGTCACCTCCTGAGCGCAGAGTGATACCATGGATATCCGTCTCGTTATCATCATACGCATATTGTCCGGCTACCTGCCGCAAGGCCGCGTCGCTCTGTATCTTGACAAAATTCTCAAATGCGTTCATCCGGTTGGCTACCGAGTTGGGGACAGCCACCTGGGCCGAACCATTCTTATGGGTAGTAGTAGACGAACTCATGGCCATGGTCTGGGAATCGATCTCAAACATCGCTTTATAGGTATCCTTAAGTTTCCAGACCAATACCAGACCGATCATCACCGGATTACCGATCTTATCATTTACCTTGATCGGGGTTACATCCAGATTACGTGCCCGCATAGAGAGTTTCTTCTTACTCAGGAAAGGATTGACCCAATAGAATCCGGTATCCCGGAACGTACCTTTGTACTTCCCGAAAAAGACCATCAACAGCGCCTCGTTGGGTTCCAGAGAAAAGAATCCGAATATCATAAGGATAAAGACCACAATACCGGCAAAGCCTCCACCAAATCCCCAGCCGGCATGAGTATCTACCCATGTAAACGCCCATACAGAAGCAGCCAGCACCAAAAGCGCCACTGCTATCATCAGGAAACCACTTGTCCTGAATCCACTGAAATCTTTCTCATTTGTCTTCATAAGTACAGAGTTTTATAATATCATTTTGATATCACAAATATATCGTTTAGAAGTAACAAAAACAATGCATATGCAGAAAATTGTTCCTGATTTAATATTTATTTTGTTTTTGCATTTCTATTCTCTTTATACAAGCATAAAAAAAGTTTGCCGGGATACTTTATTCTGAGCATCCCGGCAAACTGTATGATAAGGAATTTATATTTCCGGACCGGATCAGCTTAACGCCTGACAAATATCTTCAAACAAATCTTCTACGGCTTCCAACCCTACTGAAATACGGATGGTGTGCTGAGATACATCCATACTCTGACGTTGTTCTTCCGTAAAATTACCATAGATCGTACTGGCCGGATGAATGGCCAGAGATTTATTATCAAACAGGTTAGTAGCCCGTCGGATCAACCTGAGACGATCCATAAACCGGAAACAAACCTCACGCGACTCCAGGTCGAACGTAAACATCGCACCGGGACAGGGACCGAACTGTTCCTTGCTGATCGCATAAAAAGGACTGTTTTCCAGTCCCGGATAGCTTACCCGGCACACCTGCGGCAATGTGGCTACACGCTTTGCCAGTTCCAGGCACGAACTGGCCTGACGACTGTAACGGACTTCCAGAGTCTCCAGGCCCAATGTCTGAGCATACACAGTCTGTGGGGTCATGTATGCACCCAGATTACGGTGTACTTCTTTGCGCAACTTAGCTGTAAAAGCAGAGCTGCCCACCTGTGCGGCCAGCTCTCCCAGGCGCGGAGAACAGCTCCAGTCAAACGTTCCGTAATCTATGATCAGCCCACCCAGACTGGTAGCACCGCCGGAAATATATTTGGTACTGGAAACGATTTCAATATCAATACCGAATTCCCGTGCGTGGAACACATGGAAAGGCACGATAGTAGTATCAGCGATCAGCGGAATATTGTGTTCCCGGGCAATGGAGGCAAGTAGCCTCAGATCGGCAACCTCCAATTGCGGATTGGTGATCGTTTCCAGAAAAATAGCACAGGTATGTTCATCGATCGCCGCTTTCACAGCCTCAGCAGACAGCAGATCGCAAAAACGAGCTTCCACACCGAAAGCACTCAGCGTACTTTTAAATAAAGAATAGGTGTTGCCAAACAGATGAGAAGAAGTCACTATATTCGAACCGGCATAGGCTACAGTCATACATATATTGCTGATAGCTGCCATTCCGGAGTTCATTGCAGTCACGCTCAACGCACCGGTCAGCTTCTGTACCCTTTGTTCAAAATATTGTACGGTCGGATTCGTGATACGTGAATACGCATGTTCGGAACTCAATCCGCAAAACGCCTTTTCCATCTCTTCTGCCGAACCGAACTCATAGGCTGCTGTCTGATAGATCGGCATAGCCAGGGAGTGATAGGCGTCTTCCTTCTCATACGGGGTATGGAGAAGCTGAGTGATCTTATTTTTTTCTTCCATAATCTTATTTACTGATTTTTTCACATGCATCGCGCAATTGCTCCAGGGCCTGCTTCAGGACAGAGCGTGGGCAGGCCACATTGAGACGCATAAATCCTTTTCCCTCTTTGCCGAAAACCGTGCCATCATTCAGTGCCAGATGGGCACTGTCTACAAACAGATCTACCAATTGCTCCTGCTCCAGACCCAGTTCCCGGCAATCTAAAAAGATCAGGTAAGAGGCCTGCGGACGGATCATACGGATCTGAGGAATATACTTCTCCAGGTACTTACCGGTATAGTCTATATTCCCACCGATGTAAGCGATCACCTGTTCGAGCCATTCGGTTCCATGACTGTATGCAGCGACTACACCTATATAGGCAAACATATGACTTTCGTCTAACTCACTGGCAGACATATACGCGTGATAACGACGTCGCAACGATTCATTTTCTATGATGCAATAGGAACTGGCCAGCCCCGGCATATTGAACGCTTTACTGGGCGACATAAATGTCAGGGAGTTGTCCCGTGCCTTCTCGGAAACGGCAGCAAACACCTGGTGCTGCCAGGGAGGTAGAGTCAGATCGGCATGTATCTCATCAGAGACTACAAGCGTACCGCTTTCGAAGCAAATATCGGCCAGAGTCTCCAGTTCTTCACGGGTCCAGACCCGCCCACCCGGATTGTGAGGATTGCTCAGGAGTAACATTTTACATCCCTGTACATCCCTGCGCAAGCGATCGAAATCGATATGATATTGTCCGTTCCTGAGTTCCAGCGGACTATATATTACTTCCCGGTGGTTGTGTTCGGTCACCAGAAAGAAAGGATGATATACCGGAGGCATCACCAGCACTTTATCTCCGGGTTGTGTGAAACATTGCAGGGCGAAAGCAATCCCCCGCACAATCCCGGGACTGAAAATAAGGGTCTCTTTATTGATCTCCCAGCCATACCGGTGTCCGACCCAGTTGATGATAGAAGTATACCAGGATTCCGGGATCACTGTATATCCCAGGATCTCATTATCTAATCTGCGACGCAGGGCTTCCACAACAAACGGAGGAGTTTTCAGATCCATATCTGCTACCCACATCGGAAGCAGATCACTCCGTCCCCATCGCGAGGGAAGTGCCTCTAACTTCAGTGCGTCCGTACCGCGCCGATCTACTATTTCATCAAAATTATAAGTCATTTCTTCCTTATTAAGTATATAAATGTGTTGCAAAAGTACGACACATCCTTTTTAAATCTGAAAAAAACAGGTTTTTTTCCATAAAAAAGAGAAAAAAATACCACAATTGTGGTAGAGGCCCCCTGGTTTTGTACGTACCTTTGCGAAGCGAATAAAAAGGTTATGAAGAAAGCTCTCTTTTTTGATATAGACGGAACGCTCGTGAATTTCGGAACTCACCGGATCCCAGCCTCTGCCGTAGATGCTTTGCACACTGCCAAGCAGAATGGCCATAAAATATTTATTGCTACCGGCCGGCCGGGCATGATCATTAACAACCTCGCAGCCCTGGGCAATGATCTGATCGACGGATACATCACCATGAACGGTGCGTATTGTTTCGCGGGAGATCAGGTGATCCACAAAAACTCTATACCCGCGGAGGATGTGCACATCATGGGTCGCCTGTCTACAGAGCATGATTTCCCATGTATCTTTGTGTCTGAGCAGGATATCTGTGTTTGCCACCCCAATGAGCTGGTCGATCAGGTATTCCAGGATATGCTGCATGTTGGCACTATACCTGTGAAATCTGTAGAGGAAGCCACTTCGCGGGAGATCTTTCAGATGACCCCTTTCATTACACCGGAACAGGAAGCCTATACCATACATCTGCTTCCCCACTGCGAATCGGGACGCTGGTTCCCGGCTTTCTCCGACATTGTCGCCAAAGGCAACTCCAAACAACGGGGCATCGATGAGGTCATTTCCTATTTCGGAATCTCTCTGGAAGACACCGTCGCGTTCGGTGATGGAGGGAACGACATCAGCATGCTGAAACATGCCACCATCGGAGTAGCTATGGGAAATGCCAACCCAGAAGTAAAAGAGGTAGCCGATTACGTAACTGACACTGTAGATAATGACGGTCTCTACAAAGCCATGCGACATCTTCAGTTGATTTGAATCATTCTACTCATCCTGACTTTTTAACGAAAAGAGTGTTCTGTTGTTTTTTCTCTTGAATGGGAAAGCACAGCGTCGCTATGGCTGAGAATATTGGAAAAAAGAACGGAAAAGCAGGAAGCTTATAAAGTCAAGATAAATTCAGTATGAAAACATCTTTCTTCACCATCCGATTTACTGATTTGCAAGATACAAGGATAGTACATGAGTAAAATAAAACGCCTCATCCGGATGAATTCGATCATAAATCAGTAAACCGTAAATCGTAAATCTGATTTTTATCTTTTATCTTTGCGGGCACACTTAGAGCCTGCCTCGTGAAATTTACACCAGACACCGACAACACGGAGTTTCAGGATGCACTGAAACTGATCCAATATACCCGCCAGTCTGTTTTCCTGACCGGAAAAGCAGGTACGGGCAAGTCTACCTTTCTGAAATACATCTGCGAACAGACCCGGAAAAAACATGTGGTGCTGGCACCAACAGGTATAGCCGCGATCAATGCCGGAGGCAGCACCATGCACAGCTTTTTCCGGCTACCGTTTCATCCGCTTCTGCCGGATGATCCCAACCTGAGCCTGCAAAAAGGAAGGATCCATGATTTTCTCCGTTATAACAAAGTACACCGTAAACTTCTGGAGCGTATCGAACTGGTGATCATTGATGAGATCTCCATGGTAAGGGCGGATACGATAGATGCCATCGACCGGATCCTGCGGGTATATTCCCACAACATGCGCGAACCTTTCGGAGGAAAACAGGTGTTGCTGGTCGGAGATGTATTCCAACTGGAGCCTGTGATCAAATCCGACGAGAGGGAGATCATTAATCGATTCTATCCCACTCCTTACTTTTTCTCGGCACGGGTGTTCAGCCAGATCGACCTGGTATCCATTGAGCTCAGGAAAGTATACCGCCAGACCGATCAGGTCTTTGTGAATGTACTGGATCATATCCGCACAAACGCCGCCAGTGCCGCAGACCTGCAACTGCTCAATACACGTTACGGAAATACCATTGCCCGGGAAGAAGAAGATATGTATGTCACCCTGGCTACCCGTCGGGATACAGTGGATTTCATCAATGACAAAAAGCTGGCTGAACTACCGGGAGATCCGGTCACCTGCGAGGGAGAGATCACAGGTGATTTTCCGGAAAACAGTCTCCCCACTTCCAAAGAACTGGTACTGAAACCGGGAGCACAGATCATCTTCATCAAAAACGATTACGACCGCCGCTGGGTCAATGGTACCATCGGAGTGGTCAGTGGCATAGACGAAAAGGGAACTATTTACGTCATCACCGAAGAGGGCGCGGAGCATGATGTAAAAAAGGAGTGCTGGCGCAACATCCGCTATACGTACAACGAGAAGAAAAAAGAAATTGAAGAGGAAGAGCTGGGAACCTTCACCCAATATCCCATCCGTCTGGCCTGGGCCATCACCATACACAAAAGCCAGGGGTTGACTTTCAGCCGGGTGGTGATCGATTTTACAGGAGGGGTCTTTGCCGGAGGGCAGGCGTACGTAGCACTGAGCCGGTGCACTTCATTAGATGGCATTCAACTCAAAAAGCCCATCAGCAGGGCCGATATATTTGTGCGTCCGGAGATCGTCGGCTTCGCGCAACGTTTCAACAATCAGCAGTCCATAGACCGTGCACTCAAACAGGCACAGGCCGATGTGGAATATGCCGAAGCAGTGAAAGCCTTTGAGAAAGATGAGTATGAGGAATTCCTCTCTCACTTCTTCAAAGCCATCCACTCGCGGTATGATATAGAAAAACCGCTGGCGCAACGGTTTATCAGGAAGAAACTGGGTATCATTCCCAGGCTGAAAGCAGAGAACAGGCAACTCAGGGAAAAGATGGCTCTGCAGCAAAAGAACCTGGAAAAGCTGGCCCGGGAATACTATCAGATGGGAAATGAATGTATCACTCAGGCGCACGACATACGCGCGGCATTGGCCAATTACGACAAAGCCCTGGAACTCTACCCGGAATATACAGATGCCTGGATCCGTAAAGGAATTACCTTCTTCAACATCCGGGAGTACAAGGAGGCAGAGATCTGTTTCAATCAGGCAGTAAAATTGCGCCCGGCGGAATTCAAAGGATGGTACAACCGTGGAAAACTCTATCTGAAAACTCAGGATACCGAAAAGGCGCTCGCCAATCTGGATAAGGCGACCAGCCTGAAGCCCACTCATCCCGGAGCACATGAATTATTCGGGGACGCGCTGATGCAGGCAGGAAAAGAGTCGGAAGCTGCCCTGCAATGGAGACTGGCGGAAGAATTGCGAAAGAAAAAGGGAAAAAAAGAATAAAGCATACAACCTCCTGTCTAATCCGTTGTTGATACAGACGGACAGGTTATAATCCGGAAAAAATGAAAAACCGATGTTACTGAAACTTTACGAGAAAAACAATGATCCGCAAGACCTGCAACAGGTAGTGGATATACTGAACGACGGAGGACTGATCATCTACCCGACCGACACCATGTATGCCATAGGTTGCCACGGACTGAAGGAAAGGGCCATTGAGCGCATCTGCCGCATCAAGAATATAGACCCGCGCCGAAGCAACTTATCTATTATCTGTTACGACCTGAGCGTGATCAGCGAATATGCCAAAGTCAACAACGATGTGTTCAAACTGATCAAACGGAACCTTCCGGGACCGTTTACTTTTATCCTCAACGGGACAACCCGCCTGCCCAAGATCTTTCGCAACCGGAAGGAGGTCGGAATACGCATGCCCGACCACGCCGTCATACGTGAAATAGCCCGGATGTTAAATGCTCCCATCATGACTACCACTCTCCCCTACGACGAAAGTGAAGACATAGAGTATGCCACAGATCCGGAACTGATCGAAGAGAAATTCGGCAAGACGGTAGATCTGGTAATTGACGGAGGTATGGGAGAGATCTCCTGTTCTACAGTGGTGGATTGCACCGGAGAAGAACCGGAAATTATCAGACAAGAAAAAGGTATACTGGATTGAGAAAAAACAGATCCCGGTCTTATAACCTGAAAGGTATATGTACGATAAAAGAACACGGTGTCCGGTACCGGACACCGTGTTCTTTTGTATTCTACTCGAAATGAGTATCTTTACACCCTGGCATAAGATTTGCACAAATCAGTTGTAATCATTGGTATACCTTCAATTCCTCTCAACACATGAAAAAACTATTGTCTGTAACTTTATTTAGTTGGTGTATCCTCACCTTATCCGCGCAAAATTTCCGTATCCGCGGTACAGTGTCAGAGACCGGGCAGGATGTTCCCATTCCGTATGCAAACATTGTTCTGCAATTCCCGGACTCTACTTTTGTCAACGGAGCCACTTCAAACACGAAAGGAGAGTTCGTACTCAGTCGGATTCCCTCCGGAAATTATCGTCTGATCGTCTCGTGCATGGGATACGAACCTACGCTGATCGTACTGGACAACCTGAGCAGGAACATAGAGATCGGGCAGATACAACTGTCGGAAAACAGTCATACCCTGGACGAAGTGACTATCTCGGCCGAACGTGTTGTCACCCGCATCGACCGGCAGATTGTCCTCCCCTCTCCGGCGCAGGTACAAGCCTCTAATACCGGGTATGAATTGCTCAACCGACTGATGCTCCCTGGTATACAGGTAAACGAAATGCAGAATTCGATCTCCTCGCCGGATGGAGGTAGCGTACAGGTACGCATCAATGATGTGAAAGTAAGCACAGCAGAGATCCTCGCCCTGCGTCCCAGTGAAGTAGTACGCATTGAGTATATTGACAATCCGGGTATCCGCTATGCAGATGAGGGAGTAAGTGCCGTCATCAACTTCATTGTGAAAAGACAAAGTTCAGGTGTCAGTGGCGGCATCAATCTGAATAACGCATTTACTACCGGAATGGGAAATGACAATATATACATAAAGGCCAATAACAAACGTTCGGAATTCGGATTGAACTACTACATGAGCTACCGCGATTACAGCCAGCGCCGGGTAGACCAGCAGCAGCAATTCGTGTTGGCCGACGGCAGCATACGCCAACGGTACCGTAAAGGTAGCAACACCCCCCTTCAACTATACCTCACAGGATGTGGAGGTATCTTACAATTTTACTGAGCCCGACAAACATGTATTCAACGCGGTAATGAGAGGTAACTTCTACAACAGTCAGCGCCGGGGATTCAGACAAACGGTCTATGAAACGGGTTTGCCTGACCTGACTACTTTTCAAGACCCCAAAAACAAGACTTACACTCCGGCGATTGACCTCTATTACCAGGCCACACTACCACGTAAGCAGTGGCTTGCCGTAAATATAGTAGGCACACATATCATTGATGATTACAAACACAACTATATAGAATATTCCAATGAATTCACACATCCGGATTCGGAATACAGATATGCCACGGATGGAAGAAAATATTCTCTGATCGGAGAAGGTATTTACGACAAGGAATTCAGTCATTTGAAATTCACATCGGGTATTCAATACACTCAGAGTTACACGCGTAATGAATATACCGGAGATACGGAAGCACTTACGGGTATGCACAACTCCAATGCATATCTCTATGCTCAGATACAAGGAAAGCTCATCAAGCTGGACTACTCCCTGGGTGTCGGAGGAAGCCGTCAGTCTTTTGACCAGGACGACAAAGGCTATACCTATTATACATTCCGTCCGGTGGTCAGCCTTTCACACCCTTTGTGGAAAGGGGCCAGCCTGCGATACAATTTCCGTATCACTCCTACTCTTCCGTCCCTTTCCAACCTGAGTGGCATACGCCAGCAGGCAAATGAGATCGAGGTGAACGTGGGAAATCCCGACCTGACCCCTTATCGCAGCTATATCAATCAGTTTCAGCTCAACTATCAGATATCCAGACTGACCATGCGATTCGGAGCATTGTACAATTACCGGAGAAATCCGATCATGGGAGAGGTGCATCGCATAGATTATACAGAGGGAAGCTATCTGTTCGAATACCAGGTGAATAACCAGCGTAGCCTGTCACAGTTCAATAGCAATGGTTATCTGCAATACCAGGTGATCCCGGATCTCCTTTCTGTATCTACATATGTGGCATTCAGCCGCTACATCAGCCGGGGTAATACCTACAACCATTACTATTCTAACTGGTTCTACAACGGGAACATCAATTTCACCAAAGGTAATTGGGCTGCTTTTGCCTATATAGGCAATCGCTACAACAGCTTCTTCGGAGAAAACATTTATTACGGTGAATCCTCCAGTGGTTTCAATGTAAACTACCGTATCAGAGACATCCGCCTGGGAGCAGGGATGTGGTATCCTTTCCAGTCAAGAGGATGGGTAGGCAGAGGCAGGAAAATATCTGATCTGGTGAAAGAGAGCAGCACTACATACATACGCAACAATGGAAATATGGTGACTCTTTCCTTCTCGTGGAATTTCAATTACGGACGCAAACATCAGGCCGGACAGAAAAAACTGAATAACGCTGATTACGACTCGGGAGTCGTAAAATAAGATCCCATTACTTTCCGGGATGAATGAGAAGTCTATAACTTTTCATCCGCACTCATTATTCTTCTATCGGTCTTTTACCAAACAGGAACAACCGGCCGGACACTCTCGGAACAGGTATCCACAACCGGTTGTTTCTATTTCGTCTTGCTCCGGATTTTCTTTTCCGGAAATGTCTTTGTATATCGCTTATTTCAGCAGTCCCTCAGGATCGAGATGATCGGCTTCAATGTCTTTGAAATAACGGTAAGTACCTACCTTCAATTCATACGTAGCAGCATCGTCACACACAATGATGCCTTTCTCATGCAATTGCAAAGCGCTGATGGTCCACATCTGATTGACAGAACCTTCTACCGCATGATAGAGGGCACGGGCTTTGTTGTGTCCATTCACTATGATCATCACCTCACGGGCCGACAATACGGTACCAACCCCAACTGTCAGGGCAGTTTTAGGCACTTTATTCACATCGTTGTCGAAAAAACGTGAGTTGGCAATGATCGTATCTGTAGTCAGGGTTTTCTGACGGGTGCGTGATGCCAGAGAAGAACCTGGTTCATTGAAAGCAATATGTCCGTCGGGACCAATCCCCCCCATAAAGAGGTCTATCCCTCCATATGATTTGATCTTTTCTTCGTAACGGGCGCATTCGGCTTCGAGATCAGCAGCGTTCCCATCCAGAAGATGGGTGTTTTCGGGTTTGATATCAATGTGGCTGAAAAAATTGTTCCACATAAATGAATAATAACTCTCGGGATGCTCTTTCGGAAGCCCTACATACTCATCCATATTGAAAGTAACTACATTCTCAAAAGAGACAAGTCCTTTTCTATTGAGATCGATCAGTTCCTTATACATACCCAGCGGGGAAGAGCCGGTGGGGCATCCCAGGACAAACGGATTTTCCGCCGTCGGATTTACTGCTTTGATCTTGGCTGCCACATAGTGAGCTGCCCACTTGGAAACGGACGCGTAGTCCGGTTGGATAATTAATCGCATGCTTGATTGTTTTTTATCAGGTTAATAAATCAGGGGGTATTTCAGAGCCTCTTGCTAACTGTCTCTATCTTCTGTCTTTTTTCAGTCTGTCTGCCATAGCACCAGCCAGATGGGCACACTGGGTATAAGTTATATCTTTCATAGACTGTTTCATCTCTATCGGATCACCTACTAATTCAAAATTACCTTTGGAGGCTATTTCACCCATTTTCTTCACTGCTGTACCTGCCCAGCAGAACGATCCGAACAATCCCAGATAGCGTCCTTTGATCTCACGCAGCAACAGTTTGGTAAATAAGTCTTCCACTGCCGGATACAGAGATCCACTATAGGTCGGAGCACCAACGATCAGCCCTCTGTATCGGAAGACATCCGCCAGGATATAGGAATGATTGGTACGATTCACATTATACATCACTATATTTCTGATATCCCGGGCAGAAAGTTCCTCGGCGATCTTCTCTGCCATCAGTTCGGTATTTCCATACATGGTACCGTAGGCAATGACTACGCCCTCTTCGGCCTCATAGCGGCTCAGACGGTCATAAATATCTATGACTCTGGGTATATTTTCTGTCCATACCGGTCCGTGCGTCGAACAGATCACAGAGATCGGCAGGTCTGCCAGTTTCTGAAGGGCTCTTTGCACAGGGCCACCGTACTTCCCTACGATATTAGAATAGTAACGCACCATTTCATCCCAATAACGGTCCGTGTTGATACGGCTGTCCAGGAATCCTCCATCCAACGCGCCAAAGCACCCGAAGCCGTCACCGGCAAAAAGGATACCGTGGTTCTTTTCAAAAGTCATCATCGTTTCGGGCCAATGCACCATCGGTGTCATATAGAATTTCAGAATATGCTTGCCCAAAGCCAGGAAATCCCCGTCCTTCACCATATACTGTTCGCCAGTCACTCCGTAAAACCCTTCTATCATCCCGAATGTCTGCTTGTTACCAACGATCACAATATCCGGATAATACTGTTTGATCAGGCGGATAGAACCCGAATGATCCGGCTCCATGTGATTAATGATCAGGTAATTGATCTTACGATCTCCAATGATCGCGCGTATTTTACGCAGATATATCTCAAAATAACAAACATCCACTGTATCGATCAGGGCGATCATATCGTCGTCAATCAGATAAGAATTGTAAGATACCCCGTAGGGCAAGGGCCACATCCCTTCAAACAGATCTTTATGACGATCATTGACCCCTACATAATGTACGTTTCCTTCAATTTTAGATTTTATATTCATGTTCATTCAGTTTACTTGACAAATAACAGTTCCTATGCACGGACAAAAATAGTTATTTTTTTTCAGAAGAGTCTATGTGATCACAGACCGAATTCCAATTATAATTATTTTTTCAGCTATTTAACACTGCGCCTATCTCCCTCTATTCAGATATTCAGTGCATATACAACGTATGACATATCCCCGCCACCAGCTTTTCTGTACGACTGAAATATTCATAAAAATGGACAAAAACAAAATTATACGTAATACTTTCCCTGAAAAGTTCCTCTCTCTTCCATACGTTTGCGGAGTTTTGCCACAAATTCATAATTTTTCAGTCCCCAGTCCGGAGCAATCAACAGATCGGCGGGCGACTGAGACACAAACCGTTCTAAGATCATATCCGGCCGAAGCCGCTCCACGTAATCTATGACCACCTCTATATACTCATTCAGATCAAACAAATGAAAATCTTCAGGCATCGTTTCATATTCCTGAGCCATACGAGTGCCCCGGATCAGTTGTAACTGGTGCATTTTGAGGGTAGTCAATGGCAGGTGAGAAATAGCCACTGCCTGCTGAGCGATCTCTTTCCGTGTCTCTCCGGGCAATCCCAGAATCACATGGCCACCTGTTTGAATACCCCGTGCTACAGTCTGCTCCACCGCCCGGCAGGTATCGGCAAATGTATGTCCGCGATGGATACGTTGTAAGGTCTGGTCAGAAGTGCTTTCTATACCATACTCTACCAGCAGAAAATGGGTTTTACGGATCTCTTCCAGATAGTTCAGCAATGCTTCCGGCATACAATCGGGACGGGTACCGATCACTAAGCCCACAACGTCTTCCACTGCCAGCGCCTCTTCATATTTCCGGCAAATAGACTCCAGTTCTCCATACGTGTTGGTATACGCCTGGAAATAGGCTAAGTATTTCATATCCGGATATTTCCGGGCAAAAAAACGTTTACCCTCCTCCAACTGAACAGCCACCGGCTTTTCTGTATGGCAATACTCAGGATTGAATGTCTGATTGTTGCAATAGGTACACCCTCCAAATCCTTTGGTACCATCCCTGTTGGGACAGGTGAACCCGGCATTCAAAGATATCTTCTGCACCTTATAGGGAAAATATCTCTTCAGGAAAGTAGTGAAGTCGTTATAAAGAGGTGTATTCATCCATACATTGTTTTAAGCAGCCAAAGATACGATTTTCCTCTCTATCTACCATCCGGTGATCAAGATCTCTCATCCTACGCTACATTTGTTAATAAACACAAAAAGAAAATCTACCTCTCAGATCCGGATAGCCATATAACCCTTGTCAATAAACCAAATACCAAACAAACTGTATCAGAGTGGACGATAGGATTAAACACATTTTTATGGTTTGAAACTTTATTTAGACCACATTTCTCTTCGTTGCAGGCAGGAAATAAGAATTTAATTCTTAGCTTTGTTTTAAGTAGCTATCAGGATTTTCCACAAATCATGGACTACAGCTATGTCGACCTTAAGCAAATGACCCCCTGAACGTAATACCATGGCAACAATAGCATTGGACATAGGAGGAACTAAAATAGCAAGTGCTATTTTCTTCGAAGACGGTACTCTGATCTTCCATCGCCGCAGACTCCTGAAAGGCCGTACAGGACGGGAAGTGGGCCAGCTGATTACAGAGATTCTGTCCCATCACCTGATCACCGCACGCAGAAGCAAAATCCCGATTGAAGGCATAGGAATATGTATACCCGGTATTGTATATTCACAAACGGGTCTGGTATGGGCTCCGAATATTCCGGGATGGGACAACTATCCGCTGATGGAAGAGTTACGCGCATGTATCCCCGACCCAGATGTGGAGATCTGCATCGACAGTGACCGTACCTGTTATATGTACGGAGAGATGTGGCAGGGAGCGGCCAGATCTTGTCACAGTGCCATCTTCCTGGCAGTAGGTACCGGTATCGGAGCCGGTATCATTATAGATAACCAGGTACTTCACGGAGCAGGTGACATCATCGGAGCCACCGGATGGATGGCCCTTCAGCCTCCCTATACACGGAATTACGATGCCTGCGGATGTTTCGAATACTACGCTTCCGGCAATGGGATAGGTGCCCGTGCACGGGATGCAGTACGTGCCGACAAAACGTATCGGGGCAAGTTGCGACAAAAACCCATCACCCGTATCAATGCATACGATGTATTCGCGGCCTATAATGAAGGCGATCCCATAGCAACGGCCATATTAGACAAAGCGGTAGAGATGTGGGGCATGGGGGCGGCCAATCTGGTAAGCCTGCTCAATCCGCAAAAGATCATCTGGGGAGGCGGGGTCTTCGGCCCGGCTACCCGGTTCATTGAAGCCATCTACCAGGAGGCGTGCAAATGGGCACAACCCCTGAGCATCCGCCAGGTAGAGTTCGTTTCGTCTCAGTTATCCGGCAATGCCGGACTGATCGGTGCTGCTTATCTCATCCTAAAAAAACAGATTGATGAAAACGTACAGTAAGAACCTGGTCTTCACTACCGCCTGCATCGGAATGTCTTTCTTCGGCATCTCCATGATCACGTTAGGCTCGGTATTGCCTTCCCTGACTGCTAAACTCGAACTCAACCACCTGCAGGCAGGCGGCTTAGTCACCTTTCTGCCCCTCGGACTGCTGGCAGGCTCCCTGTTGTTCGGTCCGATCGTAGACCGCTTTGGCCACAAGGTACTGCTGTTGTTAAGTTGCCTGGTGGTAGTACTGGGATTGCAAGGGATCGCCTGCTTCACGCACATCCACCTGCTCCAACTCTCTATTGCCTGTATAGGGATCGGAGGGGGTATCCTCAACGGAGAGACCAATGCCTTAGTGGCCGATATATCCGACGAACAGGAAAAAGGTTCCCGACTCAGCCTGTTAGGTGCTTTCTACGGAATAGGTGCACTCGGCATCCCGGTACTTCTGAGCACCCTGTCTGGACATTACTCGTTTGAGACTATCCTGCAAGGTACCGGGGTGATTCTGGTATTGTGTATCCTGCTGTGCCTGCCCATCCGTTTCCCGGCTCCCAAACAGCCACAAGGCTTTCCGATCCGGGAAGGACTGGGATTGCTACGCCGGAAAAGCCTGTTGCTGCTCAGTTTTATCCTCTTCTTTCAGAGCGGGATTGAAGGAGTATGCAACAACTGGACCACTCTTTATCTCAGTCAGACCACTTCCCTCACTACGGAATAGGCATTGGTCATACTCACCTGTATGGTAGCCGGACTCACCGCCGCGCACTTTATACTGGTAGGGCTCTTCCGCAAGCTCAGACAAGAAACCGTTCTCCAAAGTAGTTTGCTGATCGCCGCCACAGGTTTTGCCCTGCTGCTCTTCTCACCGGGGTTCGTGCAGGCCGCTACAGGCATGGTACTGGTCGGTGCGGGACTGGCTTCTACCTTCCCGGTGATCCTGGGTATCATCGGCGGACACTATCCCACTCTATCGGGCACGGCTTTCAGCGTGGCATTGGTCATTGCTCTTACCGGTAATACGTTACTTAATCAACTGACCGGACAACTCTCCCAGCATTTCGGGATACAAACCTATCCCTACACCATGCTGATCGCTATCGTACTGATGTTATCGCTTTTCAGATACATTTCAACACCCAAACAAACAAATGAATAATCACTATTTAATTCAAAAGACTCATGTTAGCATTACAATGGTTAGAAAACGCCCACGGCGTTATGGAAAAGATCAAAGAGACACAATTGGAAAAGATCAAAGAAGCTGCTACCGTCATGGCAGACTCTATTGAAGCCGGCAGATGGGTACATACTTTTGGCTGCGGACATGCTACGATCCCTGTGGAAGAGATGTATCCGCGTATCGGTAGCTTTGTCGGTTTCCATCCCTTGTGCGAATTGCCTCTTACCTTCTTTACCCAGATCATCGGTCAGATGGGTATCCACCAGTTCCTTTATCTGGAACGCGCGGAAGGATACGGGATCGAAATCATGAAAAACTACGATTTCGATTCCAGAGACTGTATCTGGATATTCTCACATACAGGTATCAATGCCGTGAATATCGACGTAGCCCTGGAAGCTAAAAGAAAAGGAATGAAAGTGATCGTATACGGTTCGGCAGGTGAATCGGTTGGTAAGACGACCCGCCATTCTTCCGGCAAGACGCTTTTCGACATTGCCGATATTGTGGTAGACTCCTGTGTGCCGCTGGTGGATGCCTCCGTACCGCTGAAAAACCACTTCGACAAAGTAGGTCCTCTCTCTACACTGGGATTCGTGACCATGGTATGGCTCACCATCACTACCGTGGCAGAGATCCTGGCCGACCGTGGCGTACAGCTATATATCCACCCCTCTCACAATGTTCCTGGCGATACAACTGCCCGTGAACGCTTAGACGCGGCCATCGCCGAATATCAGAAGAAAGTGAAATACCTGTAACCCCCACTGTACCGGCCTGGTCCATCTATTAACTTTTCACAGAAGCCCGTCTCCTCCCGGATAAAGACGGGCTTTCCTTGTTTGCAGTTCTTTATATTTTATATATAAAGTACTATCTGTAGTACTGGACGGACAGTCGGCGTAATCAAAGCACCTTACAAATTAGGGTAAGAAAAGGCATAGAGAGAATAAGAGAACCGCTCCCTATGTGCAAAAGGAGCATTTAAAGTACGACACAAATTAATTGTGTAAAGTCTGCTTATTTGGGTAGGATACTCATAATTCAGATCTTCGGGTGTCTTAAAATTAAACTTATAAATAACAATTACATACTATAAACCCATTTTTGAGATTAATCCGTTTTTCGATAAAAAAATACTATCTACATAAGATATTCACATCTGATTACATTCTACAAATAACTCATGAAAAATAAGTTTATAGAAAAATATCGTTTTTATTATACAAATATATAAATTGGGTATATTTTTAAATATATACTTCCTTGCATAGAAATGAAAAATTAAAATTCTTTTTTATGTTTTGTTCTTTGTTTAAATGCATGTAATAACAC
>JAJBTC010000073.1:0-340 GCA_020861095.1 Bacteroides sp. | reverse complement strand
TAATAACACAGAAGAGTTTATCCATGAAAAATAATGAGAACACAACCGCATTATCAATTGCAAAATACCATAATTTAATTTTAGAGAAGTAACCTAATTCAGATTCTTACAATGAGTTAATTACTGCCAGAAGCAATAATCAAAACATACAAAATGTATTTAAATTTATATCTAACCTCATATGAGTCCAAACTTTTACCAATATGCCCACATATTTTCATGCATCATACTACTTTTATTAGTAGCAGCTTCAGAAGGTTTATCTCCTCATCTTTTTTTCTACTTGACACTTGTACCCATGATATTTGCCATTCTGCATATTTTTAAACAGAAGAAAAAG
>JAJBTC010000206.1 GCA_020861095.1 Bacteroides sp. | reverse complement strand
CATACAAAGGAGTATCTGTTGAATTTGAATGGACAAAATCAAAGTATATTATCTATCGATCTCCTGTCGTTCATAATGTGCAGTATCTATTTGGCAGAATATCAACAAATTATAATAACTACACAAAAAAGGATTGCTATTTAGCAATCCTTTCAGAATAGTTGCGGAGGCCTGACTCGAACAGACGACCTTTGGGTTATGAGCCCAACGAGCTACCAACTGCTCCACTCCGCGATGTTTTGTGGGTGCAAAGGTAGTGCTTTTCGTACAAAAAACAAATTTTTGATGGCATAGTTTTCTGAAAATATCTTAATGGCTGGATAAGGTGTTGATGGATAGTAGAATATGCATTGCATTTTATTTGCAGTAATTTGTACCGACAGATAATATTGTATATAAATCTTGTAAGGAAAGAATAAAAGAATTACTTTTGCTCACATAATAAACATGTGTGCAATTTAATTATGGCCGTATCCAAGACAAGACCTAAACTGGTAGATGTGGCGCGACAGTTGTTTGCTAAGATGGGGGTAGAAAATACAACCATGAACGATATTGCCGTGGCTTCGAAGAAAGGTAGGAGAACTCTTTATACTTATTTCAAAAGTAAAGAGGATATTTATCTTGCAGTCGTGGAGTCTGAACTGGATATTTTGTCCGATCTCATGAAGAGGGTCGTGGCAAAAAGCAAATCTCCCGATGAAAAGATCATAGAGATGATCTATACCCGATTGGACGCGGTCAAAGAGGTGGTCTATCGGAACGGTACGTTACGTGCCAATTTTTTCCGGGATATCTGGCAGGTAGAGAAAGTCAGGAAAAAGTTCGACGCGAAAGAGATGGAACTTTTTCGTGAAATACTGACAGAAGGGGTGGAGAAGGGAGTTTTCGTAATTGATGATATTGATATGACGGCCGCACTGATGCATTATTGTGTAAAAGGGATCGAGGTTCCTTACATCCGCGGGCACATAGGCCCTGATATGGATGTGGAAACCCGGAAAAGATATGTAGCCAACATTGTTTTCGGCGCTTTGCGAAAAACAACGTAATAAACAGAACATAAAACAAATAGAATCATTATGGGATTATTAGATGGAAAGACCGCTATTGTTACGGGTGCCGCACGTGGCATCGGTAAAGCGATCGCATTGAAATTTGCCGCGGAAGGTGCGAACATCGCCTTCACCGATCTTGCTATAGATGAAAATGCAGAAAAAACCGCTGCTGAAATCGAAGCAATGGGGGTGAAGGCAAAAGGCTATGCATCGAATGCCGCTAATTTCGAAGATACTGCTAAAGTGGTAGCAGAAATACATAAAGATTTTGGTCGTATCGATATCCTGGTAAATAACGCAGGTATTACACGCGATGGATTGATGATGCGTATGACTGAACAACAGTGGGACATGGTGATCAATGTAAACCTGAAATCCGCGTTTAATTTTGTCCATGCCTGTACACCGATCATGATGCGTCAGAAATCGGGAAGTATCATCAACATGGCTTCTGTGGTAGGGGTTTCCGGGAATGCCGGACAATGCAACTACTCCGCGTCCAAAGCCGGGATGATCGGGTTGGCTAAGTCCATCGCGAAAGAACTGGGCTCACGTGGAGTACGTGCCAATGCCATTGCTCCGGGATTCATTATTACCGACATGACCGACCAACTTTCCGAAGAGGTGAAAAAGGAATGGGCAAAAACGATTCCTTTGCGTCGTGGAGGTACTCCGGAAGATGTAGCCAATGTAGCCACTTTCCTCGCTTCTGATCTTTCTTCCTATGTGACCGGTCAGGTGATCTGCTGTTGCGGTGGTATGAACATGTAAAAAACGTATGACTGTTATATACGAAGACAATCATATTATCATTGTTAATAAAGCCAGTTCCGAGATCGTTCAGGGCGATAAGACCGGCGATGTGCCTTTGTCGGAAACGGTAAAACAATATTTGAAAGACAAATACGGGAAACCCGGAAATGTATTTTTAGGGGTCACTCACAGGCTTGATCGGCCAGTGAGTGGCCTTGTCGTTTTCGCCAAGACCAGTAAAGCCCTGACACGGCTGAATGAAATGTTCCGCAACAAAGAGGTGCATAAAACCTATTGGGCCATTGTGAAGAAAGAGCCACACCCGTCTGAAGCATTACTGACGCATTATATGGTCAAGAACGAGAAACAAAATAAAAGTTATGCCTACGACAGAGAAGTCCCGAATTCTAAAAAGGCGAGTCTTTCTTATAAGGTGATCAGACATTCCGATACGTATCATCTGGTGGAAGTAGATTTACATACCGGACGTCACCATCAGATACGGTGTCAGCTGGCTAAAGTGGGTTCTCCGATCAAAGGAGATCTGAAGTATGGTTATCCCCGTTCAAATCCGGATGGAAGTATCTGTTTGCATGCCCGGCACATAGGCTTTATTCATCCGGTATCTAAAGAGCAGATAGAGATCGACGCTCCGGTGCCGGAAACGGGTATCTGGAAAGAATTTCAGTGAACAGAGTTTGAGGTAAGGGCGATATCAGAAGAGAATAGTAAAGGGAGTAAAAAGAAAAAAGTCTTCCCCGGAATAGACGATTGGGGAAGACTTTTTATTGGTTTACGCTTATTCGGCTTCTGCCGGCGCTTCAGCAGGAGCCTCTTCTGCCGGCTCAGCATCGCTGCTTTCTTCAGTAGCCTGAACTTCTTCAGTTTCAGCTTCAGGTTTCACAGGATCCTGAGCCATTGCAGAAAATGAACCACCACAGATAAACATAAACATTGCTAATACGAATACTACCTTTTTCATAATCTTTTTGCTTTAAACAATTTTATACAGTTGTTATATTCTCAAATAAAAACAGGAAGTATATCTCTCCCTGTCTATAATAGATCAAAGAGCGTGCCAGAGAAATGAGTATAGGGGGTAAAGCATTGATTAGTGGGTTTTTGTGCTTTTGGGCGGGGCATGCCACAGTGGGGAAAAGTGTGGAATATGTGTGTGGAATTGTGGAATAATTCCACAATTTTACCCTTCGATCCGGTAAAGTTTCATTTTGTTGTACAGGGTTTTTCTGTCTATTTTCAGTAAAGCGGCAGCTTTACTCTTATTGTTACCCGTTTGTCGCAGGGCTTCCAGAATATATTCACGTTCCGTCTTCTCGTTTCGCAGCGATATTTCCCGGTGTTTGCTGTGTTCCGCGGTAATCTCATGACCCAACTCGGCCAACGTGATGAGATTTCCCGTAGCCAGTAGGGTAGCCCGCTTGATGGTATTTTTCATCTGGCGAAGATTTCCCGGCCAGTGATACTGGTACAAGGCCTGTGAAGAGGCTTCATCAAAACCAATAAGTTTTTTATCTAATTCCCGGTTGGCCTGATCGAGGAAAAAATTGGCAAACAGCAAAATATCCTCCTGGCGGTCTTTCAGGGCAGGCATATGGATCGTAAACTCATTGAGCCGGTGGTAAAGGTCTTCCCGGAAACTGCCCTTCTCTATCAGATGTTCCAGATTCTCATTGGTAGCAGTGATCAGGCGTATGTCTACCTGGGTCTCCTGTGTTGAGCCTACGGGGCGGACCTTTCTTTCCTGCAGCGCACGTAGCAGCTGTATCTGTGTCTCATAACCCAGATTACCAACTTCGTCCAGAAACAACGTACCTCCGTCTGCGGCAACAAATGCACCTATCTTGTCCTGAAGGGCTCCCGTAAATGCTCCTTTGACATGGCCGAAAAACTCGGATGCCGCCAGTTCTTTGGGAATAGAACCGCAATCGACCGCTATGAACGGGCGGGTGGAACGTTTACTGAGTTGATGGATGCGATGCGCCACATATTCTTTGCCTGTGCCGCTGGCTCCGTTGATCAGTACCGACATGTTGGTCGGAGCTACCAGGCTTACATAGTTATAGAGCTGGCGTGCGGTATCGCTCTCTCCTTCCAGGAAGTGCGCCTCAGGAGCCTGTTGGGGTTTCTCCTTATCCTTTGCCGGCACCGAAGCCGGATCTTTTCCGGTTTCCAGTGCTTCATGGATCTTTTTCAGAAGTTCTTCCGGGTTCACGGGTTTCGCAATGTAATCCTGCGCACCCATTTTTATAGCCTGTACGGCCGAAGGAATATCCGCATAACCGGTCATGATGATAAAAGGCACATTTTTCCCTTCTTCCCGCAGCCACGAGAGCAGATGGATCCCGTCTTTATCAGGCAGGCGAAGGTCTGAAAGTACCAGATCGGTTGGCTCCGTTTCGAGGTGCTTCCTGGCACGTGCCACCGTACTGGCAGAAGATACTGTAAATCCTTTTTTTCCTAACCAGGTCTTAAGCATCATTCCGAAAGTAATGTCATCTTCTACGATCAATATTGACTTCATATCCTTCATCTGCGGTTTTATTCCTTACAAAGGTAAGTCGTTTTAAGGAATCTTGTATCGATATATACAGATTATTATGAACTTTTGTTAGAACTAAATCCTTTAAAATTGTACTTTTGCAGATCATTATCATTTACTGTGAAGATCATGAAATTAAAAATATGGATATGTTTAACAGTTCTGGCT
>JAJBTC010000152.1:1559-31703 GCA_020861095.1 Bacteroides sp. | reverse complement strand
ATGATATATATACTTAAAAAGTGAGAGATGTGAGAGATAAAACCACTTTGTATGTATAGTAAGATGTCATTTGCCGCTTTTTCACTTTTACCATCCGTACATTTCCTTGCGGAAGCAACTTAAATTTTTACTGAATAAATGTCTGCCGTGTCAGGTTAAATTTTATCTTTGCACGGTCGAAAATTTTCCGGTCTGTCTGCTGAGGCAGTCCGGTAAGTTGGTTGATCTCTGACATGCTGTGAAACTTGTAAAGGATGCATTCTTTCCGCCCCGGACAACGGGGCAGGAACGTGCGATTGGTTTTGTGAACCCGGAATGTGTAACCAATAAATAACCTTCAAGTAACCTTCAAAGCATGGAAACAGTTTATGTAAGTGAGCATTGTGATTGCTACAACTATCAGAAAGGAGACCGTCCCGGGATCGAATCCCGGTCGAGAGCCGGAGGAGAAGAATGGTTGATCCGTACGTATGACGACGAGATCCTCTTTGTGACCGAGGGACGCCTCCATCTATTCTACCAGGGCCAGCCCACATTGGCCGTCCCCCAGGGACATATGTTGCTGATCCCCTCCGGAAAGCAGGTGAAGGCGCTGGCCGTGCGCGGCGTTCATCTGACTGTTCTGCGTTTCCGGATGCAGCTGAATATGTGCGAACGTTTCAGTCTGGACCGCATCACCGATCAAGTGGCCGAACAGGTCGGTAAATTCACGATTCTTCCCATCCGGGGAGGACTCTGGAACTATTTAGACGCGCTGGAAATATACCTGCGCGACGGAGTCCGTTGCACCCATTTCTTCCATCTCAAATTGTGTGAAGCCTTTATGCTGCTTCGTGCCTACTACAGCCGGGAAGATCTTTTCGCTTTTCTCTTCCCGCTGCTACAGGACGAAAGTGAGTTTGCCGACGCTATCCTGCGGCACTACCGTACGGTGAAAAACGTAGAGATGCTGGCGGAACTGTCGAACTACAGCCTTTCCGGATTTGAAAAACGTTTCAAGAAAGTATTTGGTATGCCCGCCGGACGCTGGATCAAACAACAGCGTACCAAAGAGATATTCCGTGAGATCACCCACTCGGGCAAGACGTTCAAAGAGATCAGCGGTGAGTTCGGGTTCTATTCGCCCGCACACTTCAACACCTTTTGTAAAACACAGTTTGGTGCTCCACCCGGTGACATACGCCGGCAGGGCCGGAAATAGAAAAAAGCCTCCCCAAGCAATCTATTTAGGTGGCTTTTTGTAACAAAAAGGCGGTTTTGTATAATCAGTCTTTAAGGATATATTAATACCTTTGCTTTCCATAAGTTTCATAGCCATCCGGGTTCATGAGACCGCCGGAAGCCCTTGCCTCAACGTCCGGGGATTCCGGCTTTTCCCTTTTGTTTAGGAATGATTTGATTGTTTAATTTTATTTTTCAAATACAATTAATATATTATTGATATACAGATTAATAATATAATTAATAGTATGATTATTTTGTTGATACATGCTTCGTGTTCCTGCCGGACAACGAGGTATGTGACGGGGCCGTCTCTCGCGGGGTTTGTGAAAAACAGCGGAGTGTATAAAAACAAAAACAACATGTATGAGATACAAACGAATAATAAAGCTATTCTGTCTTTTGTTGCTGGCCACGGTGTGTGCGGCCCAACAGCAGGCATTGCGGCGTCCTGACGCGTCGGCTCCGGTGTTTGCGTGGAAGAGCAATCTGTTGTACGATGCTACAGGTTCTTTCGATCTGGGCGCTGAGTTCCGGATCGCTCCGCGCTGGAGTATAGATCTTCCTTTTTCTTACAATCCCTTTACTTATTCCGACAATTCCAAATGGAAACATTTCCGTGTACAGCCCGAGGCCCGCTACTGGTTGTGTGAGCCCTTTATGAAGCACTTCTTAGGTGTGCATGCTCATTACGCGATCTATAATGTGGGAGGCATCGGCTTCCCCGGGTTGCGCGATCATCGCTACGAAGGGTGGTTGCTGGGAGCGGGGGTCGGCTATGGCTATCAGTGGCACCTTGCGCCCCGCTGGAACCTGGAGGCCAGCCTGGGGGTGGGGTACGCGTATCTGGACTACGACCGGTACGAGTGTGTCAGGTGCGGAGAGTATCTCAACAGTGGCCGCAAACACTACGTGGGAGTTACCCGCGCTGCCGTTTCCCTGATCTATATAATCCGATAAACCTATGATAAAGCATATTTACCTATACACCTGTGTCTGCCTGACCTTTCTGACGGCCTCCGTCCCGATGCTGGAGGCACAGCCCCACCGGGGTACTTTCCGTCTGGAACATCGTATGTTGCGGGAGGTGGGCGACTCTGTCGAACTCTCTCTGTTGCTGCATCTCTATGCCCGTCCGTTGCAGGAATGCCAGTCTATGTGGATCACTCCGGTATTGACTGCCGGCGACGAAGCGGTCTGCTTTCCCTACATCGAGATTACCGGGCGGGAGCGTAACCGTGGCAACCGGCGGTGGCAGAAGACCCGCCGGCTGGGTGCGGATATCGAGTGGCCGTGGGTGTCGGTGGCCCTTTCCGCCTCTACGGATACCCTGATCCGCTACCGCACCACCGTGGCCTGGCGCGAGTGGATGGACGATGCGGAACTGCTCCTGGAAGAAGAATTCCGGGAATGTGCGGGCGACCGCCGGCTGCATACCTACAGTTTCGACCTGCGGGTAGAGCCTGCCTCGCGCGATCCCTATCCGGTATCTCCCCAGGTAGATTTTGTGCCGGTGGAGGTGGCAGATGGTCTGTTGCATAAACAAGGAGAGGCCTTTCTGGACTTCCGTGTCAACGAGACAGTGATCGATCCATCCTTTGGTCGCAATGCCGCCGAACTGGATTCGATCCGCCGGGTGATGGAGCTGATCCGCCGGTATCCGGGAGCGGAGATCACTTCGCTGAGTGTCATCGGTTATGCTTCTCCCGAAGGTACCTATATCACTAACGAAAGGCTGGCCCGGGAACGGGCGTTTGCCGTGGAAGAGTATCTGAGGCGGCATTACGATCTGCCCCGGCATCTCTTCCGGGTACAGTATGTCGCGGAAGACTGGGAGCGGCTGCGACGGTTGGTAGAGGAGAGCCGGATGGAGCACCGCTACGAGATCCTTCAGATCATCGACCGGGTCGGTATTTTCGAGGGGCGCGAGTTGCTCCTGATGAAATTGGACGGTGGACGGCCTTACCGCGAGTTGCTCCGCGACCTGTTTCCCCGGCTTCGCCGCGTGGAATACCGCATCGACTTCACCCTGGGCAATCGCCCGGGAGGTCTGTCCGGACAAAGGATCGCTGCGTCGCCCGTGGGAGAGGAGCACGACGAGGAACTGTGGCGTTTCCTCTGCGAGTTGTATCCCACGGAAGTGGCTGCCCGTATCAACTTAGCCGCTCTTTACTTAGAGCGTGGCGACCTCAGGGGTGCCGCCGCATTGCTGGACCCGGTGGCGGAAGATCCGCGCGCTTTCAACAACCTGGGAGTGTGGTACCTGCTCCGGGAAGATACGGACGGGGCAGAAGAGTACTTCCTGCGTGCCATGGAGCTGGGAGTGGAAGAGGCCCGGCACAATCTGGAAGAGGTACGCCGCAAGCGGGAAGACCAGAAGCGACGCGGGAAATACACGCGCCACAGGGAGTAGATACGGATTTTTGCTGAAAAAAGATAAATATAGATTGATGTAAATTAGTATGAATTAAAAACAGTATGAAATGAAAAAGACTTTCAAGTATGCATGGCTGCTGGTTACCGCTCTGACGGTGGGCCTGTGGAGCTGTTCGAACAACGACGATGTGCCCGGTGAGGGCGGGGATGTAACAGAAGGTAAAGCTGCTACCGTTCAATTGCGTCTCTCTTTCCCTCAGACCTATGCGACGGACGCAAATGCCAAGAGTGAAGAAAATGAGGTGAAGAAGGTTTATCTCTACATCCTGAATGCGGACAATGGTGCAATTGTAACTTATCAGGAGTTTGATGTGTCTGACCTGACTGATAACGGAAACAACAGTTATACTTCCAGCAGTATCCGTACGACTTCCGGCAATCGTAAGATCTTTGCAGGTGTGAACCTTCCTATAGCCATGCGTAACAACATTTCTCAGAATGGCTTATCTGCTATTGAGGAAACCACCGTGTATGATCTGGGATTGGGTGAGTTGAATGATGCGGCTGGTATTGGTTTCTCCATGTTCAGTACACAAGTTCTGGAAAAGGCGTTGCTTTCCGATGAGGATTCTCCGACTGGTAACAGTATTACTATAGAGGTAGAACGTATGGTTGGAAAAGTAAGTGTGGTTGCCGATCTGGCTACTGTTGGGACTTGTACAGATGGTTCCGGTACTTTGGAGGACCTCACTTTTGATCTGGGTATCATCAACAAGAAGACCTATGTGTTGCAGTATATGGATGGTGGAATTATCAAAGACCCCAATTATGCAGGCTATGCGCATTCCGGTGGCCTTTTTGCACCGGGTAGTTACGATGAAACCGATTTTTATGACTTTACAGGTAGTTATCTGGATGTGGATGATAGTTCGGAGACAGACAACAGTGTGCTGAACGCCAAATATGCTCCGGAGAATACGGCAGATCTCGCTCTTCAGGGCTCTAATACCTATATTTCTCTGAAAGGATATTTTGTACCTACCCAATTTTCAGACGACCAGGGTGATCCTAAGACTGTAAGTTATACCAAGGGGGATGATTTCTGGACGGTGGATGATGCTACTTACGGTTTGAAATTCTTTGATGATAGGGACGAGGCAGCTGATTATGCGGAGAATATACTTAATATACCTTCTACAGATGTGGATGATGCGATTGTGGAGTATATAGAGGGTATTTGCTATTATAATTTGTATGTGAGCAAAGCCAACGGATACAACTTCCTTCGCAATAATTATTATAAAGCTACAGTGACTGCGGTAAACTCTTTGGGTAATCCGGATCCGGGACCGGAAGAGCCTGATCAGCCTGTAGACGGAGACCTGGCAACGATAGAAGTTGAAATTGATATTGTTCCCTGGAATCTGATCCTGGAAGATCATGAAGCGGGCAAGTAAAAAGTAACTTACTGATGAATAGCTCCGGATACCGTTTTCCCGTGGAAGACGGTTCCGGTGGCACATAGATGAACTTAGTTAATAAACAAGTGATGGATAGAAATAGATGCGCCGGGTGGTTGGTCGTAAGGACATGGTTACTGATGTTCCTGGTAGCTTCCTGTGTATACGATGGACGTTCGGACTGTCCGCCGGGCCACAGCCGGGTACGCATCTATTTCTCTTATCCGTCTTTAAGCCTTTCCGGATACGATGGGATAGATCCGTCGGAAGCCTGGCGGGCCGATGTGTTTGTATTTGATGAAGAGGGGTTGTTTGTCAGCCGGCTCAGTGAAGAGGAGATCGTGCTGGACGGTGCGTTTTACATAGAAGCGGTTCTTCCGGATGGGGAGTATCAGTTGGTCAGCTGGTTCAACCTGCACGAACATTATACCACCCGACCGGAAACATTTGTCGCGGGAGAGACCACCCTGACCGAAGCCAGGATCGCGCTGTCTGCGCTGGAAGATGTGGATCATGTGGTAGACTATCCGTTGCACACCTTGCTCTATGGCAGTCTGGAGAATGTTTCTGTGGGAGCAGATGCGATGGTTTTTTCGGATACCGGAGACTATCAGCCGGTGGTAGTGCCTTTGCGGCAGGATACGTACCAACTCCGTTTTACCTTGCGCGGACTGGATGCTGCCGATGCCGCGTATACCCTTACGGTGACCGATGACAACGGTTGCTATTACTTTGACAATTCGTTCGCTCCCGGCAGGGAGTTGCACTATATATCTTCCGCCTGCAGCGACGGAAGCGGAGACATGGAAGCCACGATGACGGTGCTTCGTCTCGACCATGAACGCGCACCTGTCATCGGGCTGACTCCCGGAACGGAGAGCGGTGAGGTGCTCTATGAATCCGATCTGATGGATCTGATCCTGGATCTGGAACGTACCTATGGGATACGGATCGATTTCTCTGTGACCTATCGTTTTGATATCGTGATCGAATTCACGGAAAATGCAGACGGCAGCCTGAATGCCGAGGTGAGTATCAACGGGTGGAAGCAGATCGATGAGGGAGGAGAAATAGGATGATTTACGATTTTTTCAGACAGAAGAACAAAAGAACATATAAAACACAGTTTCCGTATTTTCTCTTTCTTATCTGTTCTTTTGTTCTTCTGTCTAAAAAAATAAAATGTGTCAAATGAGTTAAAAAGAAAAAGAATAGTATGAATCTTATCAACAGACATAGGTGTCTTCCGGTTTCTGTCGGGCAACTCTTACGATGTCCGGGAGCCCGACTCTGGTGTCTGGTGGCGTGTCTGTTGATAGGGTTTGCCGGTTGTGTACGTGACGATAATACCTGTTACGAAGAGGAGGACGATGGATTCCTGTACCTCACCGTGCGACTGCCCGAGCAGCTGGCAGGTACCTACGGCAGCCTGTCCGATATAGACGAACAACAGATCGAGACCATCGACCTGCTGTCGTTCTGGGTAGAAGGCTCTACCGGCGAAGAACTGTTCCTCTACAAATCCGTAGGTGAAGAAGAACTACTCTCTTCCAACGGCTCGCAGCGCACTTTTAAGATCCAGATCACGGAGTACAACAACGTGAAACAGAAATTAGTGCTGGTAGCCAATGCCCGCGCCGCCATGCAGGCGCTGGGTGATATCCCCTTCCGTACACCCAAAGAAGAAGTCATCTCACGGGTCGAAGCCCAGGCCGTGAGTGGCTGGCAGACCGATCCGTTTGTTGCTTTCCCCATGTGGGGAGAGACCACAGACGGTGTATATATAAACACGGGTATCGGACAAAGTACTGTGAGCGAAGAGATCCGGCTGCTGCGTATGGTGGCACGTATCGACGTGTCGGTGGCCTCTGCCGTGCGTAGCGAATTCAAATTGAAAGAGGTATACTTGTACAACCATTACGAGCGTGCACGTGTGATCCCTCCGGATTCCGTCTTTGATAAAAATACACTAACCGTTACGGCTGCTTCTCTTCCGGAGCTGAACAGCCGGGTAGAAGGTCCTGTACACTATCCGGAACTGACGCTGGCCGACATCGAGATCGCCCAGTCTGTCTACCTGGTTGAGAACGAGCCGACGACCGACCCGTTGCTGGCTACCTGTTTAGTGATAGGAGGGGTATATGACATGGATACCGATCCTACTTACTACCGCTTGGACTTCCGCAGCACCGACGGCCGCAGCTTCCGTTCGTTGCTGCGCAACCACAACTATAGCCTCACCATTACCTCTGTGTTAGGCAGTGGCTACGACACCCCCGACGAGGCTTTCCGCAATACCTGGAAAAACATAGAGGCGCACCTGACCGAGTGGAACCTGTGCGACATCGAGTTCAGCGACAACGACCGCTACAGCCTGCGCTGTGCTCCGGCCTCTTTCTGGTTTATGCGTAACGATTTCAGCACTCCCGATGAGGGCAGCGGCCGCAACGAAGATTCCTTTGCGATCTATACCGACTACGACAACGATAGTACCGGAGAGAAGGGATGGACGGCTACCCTGACCCACGATGCCAGCGACTGGCTGGAGATCGACGGACAGGTGGCGGTTGCCGGACTGACACTGACCGGCGATCCGGAGCAGGAGTACCCCTATGATTTCCGGATCACCAGCGACTATACGACTGTTCCCAGCCTCTATGATCCGCACTTCCGGCACGTGGCCCTGAAGGTGCGGGCGGGTAAGCTGACCAAATACATCGACTTCTACCAGACCAACGAGGTGTGGGTAGAGGGAGAGACCGGTGTGGAGTACGACTGGGTGGAAAGCGAACAGTCTGATACGGATATAGACGGTCCCTACCGTCTGGGGGTATCGCAGTCGGTGTTCGAACTGACCAAAAAAGAGGATGAGACGCTCTCTTTCCATATCTCTACCGACTATCCTGAGGGGTATGAGGCTGCTGTAGACCTGGGTAACGGCGATCCGGGATGGCTCCGGATTGTCTCGGGGGGGGTAGCCTGGCTCAGTCGGGAGAGGAGACGCTCGTTTTCGCAGTGACCCATAACAATGTGAATTACAACCGCAGCGGCAGCATAGAGGTACGGGCAGGCAACCTGATCAAGACCGTGCACGTGCGTCAGGTAACCATGATAGACGGTGGAGTGGATCTGGAGATGGAGTGGGTCTACAGCGAGCATTCGGAAAATGACCTGGACGGTCCTTATAAACTGGGAGTGACGGAGACTTACTACCGTCTCCTGAGCAACGATCAGACCGGCCTGAATTTTTACCTGACTACCGACTGGCCGGGCGGCTATACCGCTACGGTGGTAGAAGGGGATAGCTGGATCATCAACCTCTCTCCCACGGGCAGTAGTACGGCGGTGACTGCCGGGCAGATCACGTTTGATGTAGATTTCAATAATTCGGTCGATGCCCGTGGTGGTAAGATATTAGTGCAGGCGGGTACCATGAAGAAATACATCGTTGTGGAGCAACTTTCTCCCGGATCTACCGGAGGCACCGATCTGCCGATGTACTGGACAGAGAGCGATCAGGCAGACAACGAGATCTATGGTCCCTATAAACTGGGGGTGTCGGAGACGATATATGAACTGACCAAGAACCAGCAGACACATAGTTTCCTGGTGACTACCGACTACCGGGAAGGCTTCACCGCTACCGTAGAAATGGACGATGATGCCGGCAGCAACTGGTTGGTCGTTACCAGCGGAGGCAGCAGTACGGCAGCAGTGACCCAACAGCAATTGGTCTTTGATCTGGCGGAAAATAACACCTCCCTGACCCGCGTGGGACGGCTCGTGTTGCAGGCGGGAAATCTGAAAAAGATCATTGGGGTGACCCAGCTCAATACCGCCAGTGGCGGGATCGGTACGGAAAATCCGTGGACGGATGGTGACCATTCGGAAGGAGATCTCGATGGCCCTTATACACTAACGCTGGGACGGGGAGAGTATGAATTCTCCAACCAGGCACATACCGGGATCCAGTGTACAGTGATCGGTGAAGGCGGTGGCACCTGGACGGCCACTGCCTCCGATAGCTGGATCACCCTGAACAGTGCCTCCGGTGCTGCCGATGGAACGCAGACTCATCTGGGCTTTCAGTTGGCGGCTCATAGCGGCAGTACTGCGCGTGAAGGCAGCATCCGGGTCTCCTTAGCACACGGAGGCAACCAGATCTCCAAAGAGATACGGGTGGTACAATATGCCGACGGACGGGTGGAGGCAATGACCGACAGCAGTTACGAAACCGACGAGCTGACCCGTCACTACTTCACCGTAGTCTCTCATTCGGGGTGGGCGGTGGAAGTAAGCAGCGATCCCAACGGTGTGGTGCGTACCCTGCATACCACCGGCGGGGCTGCCAATGCCGGTGCGACCCACGGAGACGAAGAGACGCGGGTCTACTTTGCCCTGAATGAGATGCCCACGGGTAGCTATACAGTTACGTTTACGATCAGTAGCCTGAGCGGGATGTATCAGCCCTATACAGTGACTATTACGGCAATAGCGAATTGATGTACGATTTACGGATTTACGATGTACGATTTGAACATACAAAAGCCGGAATGTGATTATCCACCTGTAGAGACGCATATTTGCGTCTCAGCATGCCGGATGGGAATTGTGTCATGCGGAATGGTCTATAGATACGTATACCGCGGAGACGCAAATATGCGTCTCTACAGGGTATTTGTCCACGGTGCATCCGTTGATTTTTTTCGTCAATACAAGTAATATATAAATAGGATATAAAAAATATAGCGATGAGAAAAAGGTATTTTACAAGATTATCCAAATTACTGATAGCCTCTGTGTTGTTGGCCGGTTGCGTGGCACATCCCTTCGAGGATACCTTAGAAGGGGGAGATGATGTAGGAACAGTGCGACCGGACGGGACATTGACCCTCTCTTTGCTGGTACCCGGTGCCCGGACCAACACGGTCTCTACTTATGCCGATATCATGGACGAATGGGAGGAATGCCAGATCAGTACCATTGATGTGCTGGTGTTCAATGCCGATAATAGCAGTAGCAGTGGTATCCCTTTGAATGCCTTTCTCTACCACGAGCAGGGGGTGAATATCCAGGATGGTGCGGACGCTACCATCCGCAATTTCGATATGAAGATCCGTCAGACTACCGATCCCAGTTCTGTCTATCTGATGATCTTAGCCAATGTGAGCGATGTGGTGGAAACCGCTATTGCGAATGGAGATATTGTGGCAGAGAGCACTACCAGCGACGAGGTGATGCGGATGTTGCTTTTCGATCTGCCGGTAGATGAGACTTCGGAACAGTTAGGAGGCAAATGGTTGGTAAAGCCGGGACGGTATACTTTGTTCCCGATGTGGGGACTTTCCGAGACGATAGACCTGACCCAATCCGTGATCTCCGTAGATCCGGTGACCCTGCTGCGCGCGGTAGCTAAGGTAGATATCGGCCTGGACTTTCAGACCGATGCCAATGGCGATGAGGTGGCGCAGGGCCTGAGTAACTTCTACCTCGAAGAATTTCACTTGTACAACGCCCTGAACCAGTTGTATATCGCTCCCGATCCGCTTAACTACGATGCTACCGGCAAACTGGTTACGGCTCCTTCCATTCCTTCTACAGCCGATACGTTCGATCCGAATATAGCCATCTCGTATTACCGGCGTGACTATCGCGGCACCGCAGGGTATAACGATTTTCTCAACGAGATCTATCTGGCCGAGCATCCGGCTGGAAGTCAGGACGATCGGCTCAACAACGCTTGTGTCGTGATCGGTGGGCGGTATGGCAGTACGAGTGCGGCTATTACGTATTACCGTATTGATTTTGTAAAGATCACTAAGGCTGCCGATGGGACGGTGACTAACACAGAGTTCTTGCCTGTGCTTCGTAACCATCGCTACCGGATCAATATTACCGCTGTGAAAGACCGGGGATATGATACCAAAGAAGAGGCATTTGCAGCTATGGGTATCAATACCAATCTGGAGGTGGAACTGGAGAACAGCAATGAGAATATTACCAGTTATAAATACGATGGGCAGTACTATCTGGGAGTAAGTACCAATGCTCTTACTATAGATAAGAACGGTGTGAGTCTGGCTTACGCGCGTGAAATAGATATAGATACCAATTACGATTACAGTCCGGCATGGAAAGCCACGGCGAATGCCAGTTGGATTACCTTTGTCCAGGCTGACGGTACAAGTACGGGGACAAGTATGACTGGATCTACAGGAGAGACTGTATTGAAGTTTGTGGTGGCTGCTAATACCGGGAGTGCTAATCGTACGGGACAGATCACTATACAGGCGGGAAGGCTGTTCCAGTATATTGATGTTGAACAGACTACTTCGGCATCGGTAGAGGTGATCAGTAAAGATGCTACTTATCCGATGAATGGAGTGGAGTGGACTTTTACGATGACAACTACTTATCCCTGGAAGGCGAGAATTGCCAATGATCCTTATAATGTGATCCGTTCGTTTACCAAAGAAGGAGTCAGGAATACCACCGGGCTGACTTTTAGTCTGACTTTTATTAATGAGATGTTGATGAATGCATTGCCGGCGGATCAAAAGACTCAGAAGGTGACACTGGAGATATACAGTGCAAATGATCCGGCGGAGTTTGATCCGTATCCTATCGAGGTTACAGGAACGACTAATCCTGCGTATTATGATTGGGGATTGAGTTATTATGTGTATAAGACGGATCAGGCAGCCAATTATTCATGGTATGTGTATGCGAATGTTCCTGATGGAACTAATAATACAACCGTTCCCGGGCCTGGGGTGACAGGTCAGGTGGTTCCGGCAAGAGCAAATTCCTGTGCGGCATTGGGAGATAAATGGCGCTTGCCGACTTCGGCTGAGTTGACTGCTATTTATAATTATGCAAACGGTAACGGTGGTGTTAGCGCTTTTGGGTTCAGTAGTACGTACTACTGGTCGGCTACGTCGAGCAGTACGACCAATGCCACGTTCGTGAACTTCTACAGTGGCAATACGTACAATAACGCCAAGACGTTCACCGGCTACCGGGCTCGTTGCATTCGGGATAAATAAGCCCGAAGGGCTTTTAACTATTTAACCATTTAACTATTTCCGCCCGGTAGGGCGGACGACAAAACGAAACGTATGGGAGTAAAAGAGGTTCTTAACAAACAAGAGACCACCGGACATTTGTTCCTGGTGCGTCAGGGGCTTTTTCTGAGAGGCTATAACAGTGGGGCCCTGATGTTGGAGAAACTGTTGGGATACAAAGCACAACGGGTCTTCCTGAAGGTCTGTGCCGCAGAAGTATGCATCGCAGGTTTTCCTTCGCAAAACCTTTCCCGCGTGCTGGCTACCGTGGAAAAGGCGGGTGGGAAGATTGTGATGCAAAATGAACAGACGGTCGAGATTGAAGGACTGGACTATCCGTGTACACCGGAAATCATCCGGCAATATCCGGAAAAGGAGCCATTATCTCCTGTGGCAACAACTCTACCAGGCACTTCTTCAGTACCACGAAAGCAAGAGGTGACTACTGTGGAAAAGATCATTACCCGTAGAGTCCTGGATTATAATCTGTCCGCATCCACCCCTATGGAGGCGATGCTCTTTCTGAGTGCTTTACAAAAAGAGTTTGGCGGACAGATGAATAAATAGAGTATTTGTCGCTTTCTCCGGTCGGTAACAAACGGGACAGAAGACAAATATACTGTGAAACACATTTTTTATTGTAACCTAACATAACTATGGCACTTTATTACACATTGCCGGTCTATAAAGATGTATACCGGCTGATTCAGCTGATTTTCCGGCTAAGTAAGAATTTTCCGCGGGAGTATAAATATTCCTTAGGACAGGACATCAAACGCGATTCGATGCAATTGATCCGGCATATTTATCGGGCCAATACCGCAGAAGAAAAAGCAAAACACCTGGCGGCATTTGCCGATGACTTTGAACTTATAAAGCTACAGATACGCCTCTGTCATGACATGCGTATCATCAGTACCAAGCATTATGCCGAGACGGTAGAACTGATGAATCTGATAGGCAAACAGATTACGGGCTGGTACAAGAAATATCAGACTTGAGAGCACTCCTCGGGTCAAGGCCCGCGGGGGAATCATCCATTCCGGCCATACGATGGAAAGAGCAGTTGTTTTTTCTATTTTGTATTCTTTCCGTACGCATGGAAAGGAGTGTTGGGAAGTATGGCATTTTTTTTGTTGTTGGGTTCAGTAGTAATACGTACTACTGGTCGGCTTCGTCGAACAGTGCTACCAATGCCACGAACGTGCGCTTCAGCAATGGCAATACGAACAATAACGCCAAGACGAACACCGGCAACCGGGCTCGTTGCATTCGGGAATGGGAAAAAGTGTAAAAATGAAAAAAACGCAGAGATTCGGTATGAAAGAACTGTATGGACTACGGTCTTTACGGTACTCAAAAGATCCCGGCTATCCAATGGGAGATTTCCTATTATTCATTCTGTGTACAAGCGTATGCGGGAGGCAGAAGTGATAGCTTTTTCAGGTTTGTTGGGTTCAGTAGTAGTTCGAACTACTGGTCGGCTTCGTCGAACAGTGCTACCAATGCCTATCGTGTGAACTTCAACAATGGCAATACGAACAATAACGCCAAGACGAACACCAGCAACCTGGCTCGTTGCATTCGGGGATCTGTAGAAAAGGAGATCTTTTCTCTGTTGTGTCAAACAGAGAAGAGATTGAGAAACAGAATTAAAGAGAGCACTCCTCGGGTCAAGGCCCGCGGGGGAATCATCCATTCCGGCCATACGATGGAAAGAGCAGTTACTTTTTCTATTTTGTATTCTTTCCGTACGCATGGAAAGGAGTCTTTGGAAGTATGGCATTTTTTTGATGGTTGGGTTCAGTAGTACGAACTACTGGTCGGCTACGTCGAGCAGTACGACCAATGCCACGAACGTGAACTTCAACAATGGCAATACGAACAATAACGCCAAGACGAACACCGGCTACCGGGCTCGTTGCATTCGGGAATGGAAAAGTGTAAAAATGAAAAAAACGCAGAGATTCGGTATGAAAAGACCGTACGGACTACGGTCTTTACGGTACTCAAAAGATCCCGGCTATCCGATAGGGAATACCTTTTCATTTCTTCCGTATACAGGCGTATACGGAAGAAAGAAGTGATAGTTTTGTCGAGTTTGTTGGGTTCGGTAGTAGTTCGTACTCCTGGTCGGCTTCGTCGTTCAGTGCTACCAATGCCTATCGTGTGAACTTCGGCAATGGCAGTACGACCAATGGCGCCAAGACGACCACCAGCAACCTGGCTCGTTGCATTCGGGGATCTTACGGTTTAATCGGGTATAAGGGAATGGAACGTAAACAGGATAAGTACGTGTTCCTGATTCATTGTATGTATCATGCTCCGTTATGCTGCAGAGGTGCGGTATGCTATATTATTTATAAGCGTATCCATAACATACGTTTCTGTTACTTTGTCCACAGAGAAAGGGATTCCCTGTAGAGACGCATATTTGCGTCTCCGCGATGTACGTCCAATAAAGGAGCGTGCGTCTTCGCGGTGCAGGTCCGACAAAAAAACATTCTGCATGGTAGAGGCATTCCCCTGCGGTATGCTGAGACGCACGCCGTGCGTCTCTACAGGCTACCGGAGTAATAGACATGCAATCAATGATGAACATTTACTGAATCATAAAGGTATATGTAAGATAAAAAGTACGATGGTGCTATACCTTTTTCAGTGTAAACCCGAAAGACAAAAGACATGACATTTGAAGAGATTATGGAGGCATACATGCAATGCCGGAAAAACAAACGGTATACCAGAGAGGTATTGGCTTTTGAGGTTGATTGTGAACAAAAGTTGCAGCAACTGTATGATGAACTTTCGTCGGGCAGTTACCAGATCGGTCCTTCCAAAGTATTTATTGTAGAGTATCCGGTGAGGCGTGAGGTTTTCGCGGCATCGTTTCGCGATCGTATTCTGCATCATTGGTTGCACATGAAGTTGAATCCGTTGTTCGAGAGAGAATTCATATACGATACCTACGGATGCCGGACGGGTAAAGGTACCCTGTTTGGTATCCGGAGAGTGAAACGGTTTATTGCTTCCTGCTCCAGAAGTTATACACAGGATTGTTACATCTTACGGTGTGATATTCGTGGATTTTTTATGAATATAGACCGGAATATATTAGCTGGCAAACTGGATGCTTTTATCCGAAGCAGATACAAAGGTGAGGATATAGAAGAGGTGCGCCGGCTTACCCGTCAGGTGGTAATGGTGAACCCGGTGGAAGGGTGTCAGGTGAACAGTGTACGCACCAAGTGGGACGGACTGCCACGAGACAAGAGTATTTTTACTACCAACGGCTATGCTATGCCCAATGGATTTCCTTCACTTTTTGATGAGGTAAATCGCCAGAAAGGAATACCGATTGGAAATCTGACCAGCCAGCTGTTTGCCAATTTCTATCTCAATGGCCTGGATCATTTTGTAAAGCACACGTTGGGATTGGGGTATTACGGAAGATATATGGATGATTTTGTGATGGTGCATCCCGATAAAGAATTCTTGTTGAAAGTAAAAAAAGATGTGCGGAATTCCTTGAACAGGAGTTACTTCTGGAACTGCATCCCAACAAGGTATATCTGCAACATTATTCGAAAGGAGTAGAGTTTATCGGAGCACGTATCCGTTACGGAGCTATATTGCCAGGTAAAAAAATTAAAAGTAACACGTGGTTGACTGTGAACCGTTACAATAAACGGTCGCGGAAGCGCCGGTTGAAGCCGGAAGAGATGAAAGTTTTTCAGCAGACGATGAATTCTTTTCTGGGAATCATGATCCACTACAACAGTTATAAAGTACGGAAGAAGATGTTAAGTAAGATTTCGGGCTGGATGGCCAACGATATTACGTATGCCGGGTATAACAAGATCGCATTGAAGAAAACAGTAAGTAAACCTCCTGTATTGTGGGACCCTTATGGAATATTTACGTAGATACACACGGTACCGGCATCGCTGGGCACTGACAGGCTGCATGCTGATCTCGCTGTTTCTCTTCTTCATCTGCCGGGAAGAGGAGAGGGCGGAGCAGTTACCTGAGCAGATCCTGCTGGTCTATCTGGCCGGAGACAACAACCTCTCCGGAGAGAGTTACCAGAAATTAGAGACCATCCGTAGCGGGTGGGACGGTGATCCGCGTAGTTGTATATTGATCTGGCACGATCCGAAAGATGCTGCTCCGGTGTTGTATACCCTGGTGCGGGAAGAGGGAGTGAACCGTTTGCAGGTCTTGGAGGAGTATGCCGAAGAGAGTTCGGCCGACCCGGCAGTACTGAGCCGGGTAGTGGGGCGGATGCGGGAGTGGTACCCGCGCGCTTCTTCGTACGGCATGTTGCTCTTCTCACACGCTTCGGGCTGGCTGCCCGAAGGGGCATTGTCGCAACCTACCCGCTCGGTACTGGCCGACGGAAGGGAGGAGATGGAACTGAGCGATCTGGCGGCTGCCCTGCCCGACAGCCTGTTCGACTTTATGGTATTTGAAGCCTGCTACATGGCGGGGATCGAGGTGGCGTATGAGTTGCGCCACAAGACCCGCTACCTGCTCGCCTCTTCGGCGGAGATCGTCTCACCGGGATTTACGCATATCTACGACGATGCGATCAACCTGTTGTTGCAGGCTGATCTGACGGGATTTGCCCGGCGGGCATTCGGCTATTTCGAATCGGGTACGGGATATATCAACTCGGCTACCCTCTCTCTGATCGATACTTCCGGACTGGAGGCGCTGGCAGCTTTCATCGGCCGCTACGCGGATCGTCAGAAAGAGGTGGATATCGCTACGCTCCAACACTTCGACCGTACCTCGTACCGCCTGTTCTTCGATTTTGAAGACTATTACTCCCGGCTGGTGCCGGTGGGTGAGCCGCGGGAGCAACTGCACCGGCTGGTAGCCGATTGTGTGCCGTTGCGCCTGGCTACTCCTTATTTTATGCTCCACTACAACGGATTTGCCATTGAGAAACATTCGGGAATGACGACGTATGTCTGCCAGGATGCCTTCCCGGGGCTGAATGAGGCTTACCGACACTTGCAATGGGGGCAATGGTGATCCGTATACGTGAGAGGTAGTGGCTGGTGGTATAGACAACAAACAGCACGTCGTATGTATCGGCAGGGTGTAACAGGAAGGACTCGTTTCTACGGGATCCTGGTCTGATGCACTCTTTTTCTTTTTTTGTCTGAATTTTATTGCGTCAGATCCTTGTGTATTTTAAATAATTTTATATCTTTGTAGAGCAACGATCTCTTTGACAGTTTGGATATTTCTCATTAACCCTCATAAAATATGCTCTTATGAAAAAGATCGTGACGTTGATTGCATGTGGGGCTTTTCTGTTCTGTGGAACACAGGCAGTGGCCCAGGAAAAAAAGGATGTTAAACCTGCCAATCTGAGAGGCATCTGGCAATTGTGCCACTACGTCTCTGAAAATCCCGAACTTCCGGGAACGCTCAAGCCAAGCAATACCTACAAGGTTCTTTCCAATGACGCGCGGATCATCAATTTTACGACCATTCCCGGACAGCCGGCTATCATCACCGGATATGGGTCGTATGCGCAACTGACAGATCATTCGTATAAAGAAAGTATCGAGCGTAACATCCATCTGCCTATGCTGGACAATCAGGACAATATCCTGGAGTTTGAGATCACGGACGATGAACTGCTCCATCTGAAGTATTTCATCGAAAAAGACCTGAATGGGTATAAGATCAACTCCTGGTATCATGAAACCTGGAAACGGGTGACCATGCCTGATACAATGCCGGAAGATATAGTACGGTGATTCTTTCATAATCATTCATCGAAGTTGCACCGTTGGCCCGCTTCCTGCTGTTTGGGCAGGGGCGGGTGTTTTGTTTACGGATGTGTTATCCCTTCTTCTCAGAACGGTACGACTTTTGAAATACCTTCTCTGCTTGCCATAAAACGTGAAGTCCTATAGAGCCTGATTGTCGTCGACATCTTCCCAGGGACGTACGGTAGACGCGTTTCCAACCCCGTCTTCATCAAAGCTGATGTAGAGGTCGAATTCATCCTTTTTGTCTAAGTAGAGTTGGTGGTCATCGGTAGTGGCATCTTGTAGCAAAATCGGTATCAGAGGTTTGTTGTACGTATATACAATGCCTTCCGGTGTGGGTTCTATGGAACGGACAGACAATCGCAGGTCTGTATCTGCGGAAAACAAACGATACGTCGGTATATAGGCACATATGTAGCCGCCTTCGATCCATTGCTCCGAAATATAGATAACCTCCGGAGCTTCCGGATAGAGGGTGTTGTCGGAAGCATAGATGTGGTTGTGGCCTGCGATCACAATTTCCAATTGGGTATTCGCAGGGTCTTTCACCCCATCTATCTCTACCCGTATCAGGTTTGAATTTTTGGTCAGAGAGACTTTTTCCGTATATTTTCTTCCTCCGTTTGTCTGGAGCGTGAAGGCATTATGAAAAAGTAATCCGGGATCTGTCCGGGTCAGCACTCCTTCTTCTGTCTGGCAGGCTAATTTCAATTTCGCCAGAGCAGCTGTTTGGGGAGTTTCCAGGATAAAGTCGTCTGTATGAATATTCCCCCAGGTCACAAAGGTATACGTGCCGGGGGTGTCCAGAGTGAGGGTAACGGAGTTCCCATCTGTGAGATCTGTCACAGGTATCTCTTTCTCCTGTACCCATGTACCTTGCTGGTCATACACGTAGATACTGAGGTGTTCCACCTGCTTATCAAACAGGTCACCTCCGTTGTAGTGTAGCTCGTATACATACGTCAGCGTGACTTCTACTTCGCAATTGCCTCCTTTTTCTTCCATGCAACCTGGAAGTAAAAGTGCTGTCAGTACTACATACCAATATATAAATAAATTTCGGGTCATAACAGGTAAAAAAGATACTATAAGTTGTACGTGATAAATGATGAGTTATAAGTTGTGAGCCATTGGTGTGAACGTCCGGAATGGGGTATGATCCTGAATGCAGGATTCAAACTACTTCGGGCCTGGTTGTCAGGGTAACGGATGATCCATTCCCCCTGTAGGGATAAAGACTCATAACTTACAACTTATCACTTATCACTTACCACTTTTTAAATAGAAGTTGACTGCTCTTCTTCTTCCCAATCCAGTACTTCAATCTTAATAACAGAGTCGGCGGTTTCGCCCAACGGTTTTTCCGGATCTATGCCACCGCCCTCATCAGGCTCTCCCGCGCCGTTTACGGCGGTGATGGTCAGCTTCACGTAGGTATTACGTTTGACCATATAGAGATTGGAATTTGAGGTCCGCAGCCAGGTATGATAGTAACATACGCCGTTTGGAAACTCTACTACTTCTTTGCCTGCCGGAACATTGTTGGGGTATTCGGCATAATATTCGATGTCCCAGATGCCCAGCTCATCCCGCATGCGGTAGAAGGTTCCTGATGTTCCTATAGTGATACTGTTGCCATCCGCGTCGAGCAGGTTATAGGGAGAGAAGACCCCTTTGATCTTTACCATGGTAGAGTTGCCCTCCAGAGGAGTCAGGTTGTTGTTCTCCACGCAATACGTATACGTCGCGTCTGCGGCAGCGGTGGATGCGGTCAGGGCTTCCTGGTAATCATGCGCGGCACCACTATCCGAAAGATAGTTGCTTGCGTTGTAACTTGCGGCATAGAACGGAGTCATCACTGTACCGTTGTCCTCTACCGGGAAGATATATGCCTGGTTGGGGTTGTTGACTACTTTGTATTCGACGTTGGTGAGTGCACCATACAATTCACCATCTACAGGATCCGGATCGTAAGCGACCGATACTTTGGCCACGGCGCGGATAAGCTTTACCGTCAGGTCGTTATTCGCATCGGCAGTGATGGTAGAAGCATAAGGTCTGTCGCTGGTCATCAGGAAACCCCGGGTGGTTTCGCTGGATGTATTGCCGTTGCCGGTTGATTCACGGATGATCTCGCCTACACTTCCCAGTTCAATGATCTTTTCCCGGAATACGGAAACGTTCATACCGGTCTGGAACAGTTCTGTCTTTCGTGTGAGCAATGACGTATTCGCATTGGCGATCACATAGAATGTATGCGAACCGGTAGAGATCTCTTTAAACTCCAGTTTCACCTGCTCGGCACTGACCCCACCGGTGGCGAATGCGTCGAATTCGGCCCATGCCTCCAGGCGGCTGTCTCTGTTGAAAGCTACCGCCATCGCGTTATAGATCCTTTTTTCAGCATCTAATGAGGTATTACCCGGGAAGTCGATGCGGGTATTGCTTTCGCCTACGGAAAGGGAAATGGTAAGGGAAGTGGTTTCTTCACTTCCGGTGGTTGGTACATCAGGCCCATTGTCCGTTTCCTGATTACAGGCAACAAGTACAGTTGCAGCCATAACAGCTACTGAAAGTTGACGTAGTCTCATAATTCTAAGCGTTAAAAAGTTTTTGTTCATATATCCATTCTTTTATTTGTTTATTTTTTATTCGTCACGTACACAACGGATGCTGGTTCCATTGGCCCGGTAGCGGATGTCCCGGGAGTTGAAAGAGTAGTATCCGGCGGCCATCCCATAGGCCGTCTCTTCGGAAGTAGTACCTGCCCAGAGATACACCCTTAAAGGGATACTACTGATCACTCCTGTCGCGTAATGCATATTCCCGGCAAGCGGATGGTAGCCACCCAGGCTGCTGATACTAACTCCGTTGTTGCTGGTATTAACTCCTTGTATTTCATCCCAGGGAGAGGTATCGTCTTTTATATAAGGCACGCGCCAGCCCTCGGGACAGGGATCGAAGATGGTCTTATAATTGTTATCATCGTTCCACAAATAATCGTCTTGCAAAGCCCGTGAGGTCGTATACCAGTCGTACGGATAAGTAGGAGCAGTGATAAATGTCAGCGGATTTTCCACCGTGTATGCCAGACTGTTGCTACTGTCTGCCTGCCGGATGGTGACACTGGTCTGCTGGTTGTTCTTGTCATAAACAGGCCTCGGGTTGTTGTTCCCGCCCGAACCGGTGCCGTTGGCACCCGGGAAAGGATCTTTACGTCCCCATTGATAGTACAACCCCAGCGTTTCTACGTTGTTGGAGGATGTACTGGTGGCTCCCAGATTCACGGTCATGAATGTATTGCTGTATCCATTGGTCGTATAGGTCTGGTTGGTGGTTTCCGGGTTGTAGGAGGTGACCCAGAGGTGCCAGCTCCATATCACCTTGCCGTTGATCTTTGCCGCGATCACCGCGTTCCCTGCCGCTGATGTCTGTACCCAGATCGAGCCGTTGCTGTATCCGGTCGTGATGAAATTGCTCTCCCGGTCTTTCCAGAGGATCTCGGCAGAGAGAGTGCCTTGAGGCCGGCTGCCGAATAACTTTTCGTGCAGGTCGTAGATGTGACTGGTAGGGATAGTGGCGCTTCCGCCGGGCTGGAGCAGGTAGCAATTGGGAAAGTTTTTAATTACCTTCAGTTCCACTTCTACCGGAAGGAAATACTGTGCCGGATCGGTGCTGTAGAACGTGATCGGTACTGTGGTCCCATACATGCTTTCATCGTCTCTGATACGGAAACGGAGTGTATTTCCGTTTATCTCACTTTGTTCCAACATTCCCAGGCTGCCTGAGGGTACGGAAATGTTCCACGGCGCATTGGAGGTCACCCCGATGGAATAGGTTTTTCCCATCAGGAACTCCGTATCCGTATAATTCAGTTCATCGTCGATAAGCAACGCGTAATTTTGCTGGCGCAGGGTAATGCGTTTGGTGGAATAATACGCGCCGTCCGAAACCAGGAAATCGAGGTATTTCACTTTTTCGATGAAGGGGTTCTCTGCTACTTCCTGAAGAGTAAGCGGTTCGGGGAATATACGGAATGTTTCCGATCCTCCGTAGGCAGAGGTACCATCGCCCAGCATGGCCGACCCACTTCCGTAAACAAACGGATTCTCTCCGTCGGAAGCCGAGATGATACACACCACGTTGTCCGGTGCCCAGCTTACGGTGAGTTCCTGAGCCGTCACACTCAGGTCTTGTGAACAGGAAGAAAAGACCAGTTCCGTGACGTCGTTCCCGTAACGGTCGCGGATCGATAAGGCAATGTGTTCGTCGGTGGTCTGTATGAAAAGTACTTCGGCGCGGAACTCTCCCGAATGAATGGTAAGGTATCCCTGCCGGGTTTCCGTACCTGTGTTTTCAGTGAGCTGGAATTCGATCCCGTCTGCGACTTTGCTCCCGGAGAGCCAGGAAGCAGCCTGAGATTCTACCTCGAAAGTCCAGGCTTGTGTAGAGGTTACTTTCAGTGTGCCCGTCACTTCCGCGCGGGGAAACTCGTAGGTACTCTCTCCTATAGACAGGTAGTTGTCTCCGTCGAAGTAGATCTCTGTTTCTCCTTCGTTGAAAGGCAACATGCTGCCCGAGAGGGAAGGACTGGAGGCCAGTGCTACTTCTTTGTCATCGTATCCTTTGCCGTAGATCTCATTGATGCTCAGGTAGTACAGGTGGTTGCGGAGCAGGTCGGGGTAGATCTCTTCTTTGTTGTCCGGATCGTCGCCGACGCGGGCCACTAAGTTGAGCCGGTAGTAGGTGATCTGTGTATCCTGGTCGTATATACCTCCGATCACCAATCCGGGAGCGGTGGCTTTTGCTTCGTTTTCGTCCTGGTTGAGTTCGTACAGATAGATCCCCCGGATGTAGTTATTCTCTCCCGCTTCATACATAAATGCTTCACTGGTGTCGAACCGTGCCACTCCTGCCGGCAGGGTCGTTGTCTCTGCCGATCCTTCTGCGTTCAGGTTGCTGGTGTCGGGTACGATGCGTCCGCTTGTATTGGTATGGTAGACCCATACCTCTTTGAGCTGGAACAGGTCCGGATCGGAAAGGTTCATGATCACATCTACACGGGCAAGCATGCGTAGCATCCTGACCGATACACTCACATTCAATCCTTCTATGGTGATGTCTGTAGCACTCTCTCCCCACATCGGAAGGGGGCTATCTGCCTGGAAGGGTGTCTGGCTTTCGTGTATCAGCTGTTCCAGGACAGAGAGGGGGTCGCCCGGGTGAAGTGATCCCAGGAGTTCTTCTTCTACATTGGCCAGGAGCGCCATTTTGTATCTTTCTCCCTGAGAAGATACCGGAAATTTCACGGTAGCCCTCTTTTCGTTGGCATCCGATGTGTCTTCCACTGTATACGAAGTGATCCTGTCGGCCAGTACATAGTTGTCGGAACCATCGTTCTCAAAGGCGAGTACATTCAGTGTTTCGATGGCGGTGACACCCGAACGGGTGGTTGTCAGTAGCTGAGAGGGAGTTTGCAGGGTAAACACTACCTCTGTTGTCACGGAGTCCGGCTCAGGGGTTACTAACTCTTCCCGGTTACAGCCTGTAAGCAGGAAAAGGCAGGCAATGACAAACCATATCCGGATGTATTGTTTCTTCATTATAGTATATACCTTCATTAAGTAACTTTATACATATACACTCTGTTTTCTACACATGTCTTTGAGGGACCTCGTCGGCCGTTGTCCCCGGCACAACTTGTGGCTGGTAGCTGTTCCGGTGTTTGACCGGTACTTTCGCTCTTGTTCCGGTTCCCTCTTCTTTCCCAATTCCTACCTGCCTGCGCACGTGTGAACAGACAGATGCGGATCCGAAACAGACTTTTTGTTAATCGTCTTTTATACATCGTATTACCATTCCGCAGGAACGATAGTAGGTATTGGTGCCATTCACTCCGTTGGCAGCCCGGAAACCGTTTACTCTGGAACCGGATGTTTGTGCCATCCAGGTGTGAAGGAAACTGTAACTATTGAAGTTACCGCTTTCTTGCCGGTATCCTGCCGTGTTAAACGCGCCAACTTCACCCTCCCAGTTGTATACATCGTTGGATGGGTTGATGGTGCTGACATTGAACCAGGGCGAACGACCATTTTTCATGTAAGGAACACGCCACCCTTCCGGGCAGGGATCGAACAGGGTTTTCTCTCCCTCTTCGTCGATCCAGAGATAATCGTTCCGGATATTATCGTCGCTTGAATACCAGTCGAGGTTTCCGGTGTTATTATACATAAAGATCAGAGGATCTGTCACTGTACGTTCCAGATTTTCCATCGGGTCGGCCTGACTGTTGGCTATATAGTTCCCATCGATACCGGTGATCTGCGTGCCATTACCGTCGTAGATGGCGCGAATGGCTCTGCTACCGTTGCTAAATGCATAACTACCCGGATTGGGGTAGGGATCTTTGCGGCCCCATTGGTAGTAGAAGCCCACCGAGTTGATATTTCTGGCTGTAGTGACAGTGGCTCCCAGATTGCGTGTCATGAAGGTGACCGTTGTACTTCCGCTGTGGGTATATTCGACATATTCCGTGTTGGGATCATAATCCGTGATCCACAGGTGCCAGCTCCACACAATGCGGTTGTTGTGATAAGCCGCCAGAATGGCACTGCCGTTCTCGGAATTGGGATCGATCTGAACACTGACCTTCTTATTCCGGTAGTCCCGTGCGTCTGCATAATTGTTCAGATACCAGATCTCCAGGTCAGATACCGGAGAAACCATGGGTTGGGAAGACGTTTGCCACAATACCTTGAAGGATAGGCTGGTATAGTTGTCGGTGATGTTGTTTTCCGTCAGGATCGGATTGTTCAGCCAGTCTCTCCAGAATGACTGGATGTTTGTAACGGGGATGTCCAGACTTTCTCCCGGTCTGACCATAAAACAACTGGGGAAAGTATGGTAGCTTCTCATATTGGCATACAGACTTCTTCCGGTAGTTCCACCTACACCTGCTTTCTCACTGTGCAGGAAGAATCCGCCTATCCAATCGGCCTTTTTCGGATCGTCATTCATCTGAACAGTCACTGTATTCCGGTCTGTATGGGCAACCACATCCGTTTTAAAAGCTCCGTGGATATCTAAGGTAGTCACACGCCAGTCGTCTACATTGTTGAAAATATCTATTTCATACGTCTTCCCTATCCGGTAGGAAGAGGCCATCTCTCCCAGTTCTATGTGGTAGTTGATGTGTCGGAGAGTAACTGTGTGTTTGCGGCTCGAGTTGGCAGTAGCCACAATAAAATCAATAGTGCTGACCCGTTCTTTGTATGGATTTTCCTGCAACTCTTCTTCCGTGAAGGGCTCGGGACAGATCGTCAGTGTATGGGTTCCTCCTGTGAGTATCCAGTTGGTATCTGTAGGGTGGTCGGAGCCGGTACCGAATACAAAGGGTTCTCCTCCTGCGGTCACCGCGGCTAAGCAGACCTCCGTATCGGGCATCCAGTTGATCTGCAACGTCTGGGCACTTACACTCCGATCGTAGATGTTGGATGAGAACAGGAGTTCGGTCGTGGTGTTTCCCGACGAGTCTTCTACAGTCAGATAGACTTCATTCTCTTCCTGGGTAATAAGTAACCGGAAATCGATCCGTTCGCCTACTCTGATCTCTATCTCTCCGTCGCGGGGGGGAGCCGGTATTGTTTTCTTTGACTGCGAAGCCGAGGGATGTTTGTACATTGGGTTCCCCTTTCACCACTCCGTTCTCATCTGCGGATACCAGGGAGAGCCAGGTTTCGTATTCCGCATCTACTGTTGCCGTCCAGCCGGAATAATAATCGGTAAACACAGTAACCTGTACCAGATCGTTTGCCTCTTTGGACAAGATAATATTGTTCCTGCTGACAGTAAATACATTCTGTCCGTACAGCAAGATATTTCCCTGGGTTACATCCCATTCGGAAAGGGTGATATCCATTTCCGCTTTTTCTTTACCGATGGCTTCCTCTTCGTCTTCGTCGCCCCGGTTGCCGACGGATGTTACGGAGATCTGGTTGAGCCTGTTGCGCAGGAGCGGACGATAGTTTCTGGAGCCGTTCTCATCTTCTGAAAAGAGGTCTACACGATACCAGGTAACGACTCCTTCTTCGTGATAATATCCTCCTATCAACAGAAAGGGGACAGTAAGCCGGTCGGGGGTACTGTCGGTGTTTCCTGCTTCGCATACGTAAACCGCAGGCAGGGAATTGTCTGTCAGGTCTTTTCCCAATACAATATAAGGTGCTGTTTCGGGTGTGGAAGGAAAGCTGGGAGCCGTTACTGTCTTTTCGGTATCGTCCCAGTTTGAGGGGTGGGGAACCACGAGTCCGGTAGTATGGGCATTGTACAACCGTACTTCGGTAAGTTCAAATTCTTCTTTGGCAATGACCTCGGAAAATGTCACTTGTATGGCCGAAAACATACGCAACAGATGGATCTCATTCAGGGTGTTGTTGTTCTCAGAAACGATAAAGTCTTCGCTTTCTCCCCATAAGGGAATGGTGAGTTCATCGTCCCATTTCCCCCCGGCTCCCAGGTCGTTGACCAGCGAAGAACGTACCTCTTCGATCGTGGTGCTTCCGGCATTCCAGGAGGTACGCGCAGGCATATTTTCTGTATGGGCAAGCAACATCAGATGTACGGGACGTTCGGTTCTTTCCAGTTGGATGACGAAGCGTGAGTCGGAAATCTCCGAGAAAGAATCTATCAGGTAGGTATACAGATAATCGTTTCCCGATTTTTCAAAAACAAGGATTTCTAAAGAAAGGTCAGCTACTGTGAGCGGATCTTCTGCCGTCCGGCTGTTGTTGCCATTCAACAGGGCAGGCAGGTTTAACGTAACAGGTACACCGATTTTGTTTTCTTCGGTTGGGGAAGACTCCCACGTATCAGAGACACATGCTGTTAATATTAACAATAAAAAACATGAAAACAGAGTATTCCGGGTAATCATTGTTTGAAATTAGAGGATGTCCAGTGAATAGCATACAAAATTAGATTATTTTTATTAATATCAAATAATTTAATAGAAAAAAAGAATGAATCTTAACGTGCTTCACGTCATCCAGTGTACGCTATTGCGAAGCGTGATAGTGTTTTTTTTGCTTTTGTTAATGTTTTTATCCTGTTCCGTAGGGCATCCGTCGTCTGGCCAGGGAAAATGGTATCAGGTCGTTCACCGGAGCTGTCTGTGAATGGCGCAGGGATATGGCAGAGACAGCCGGCATCTTTATTCCCTATTCAAAAAAAGATAGAAAATCTTGTCCGTTTCAAAGAAAAGCCGTAATTTTGCAAGCCGATTATTATCAAAAAGGATAAGCGATTAATTCATAGTAAGTTAATTCTTCTTTGTCCGGGGAGAATACGCGAGCTGTGAAGTGCATTTTTTAGTAGTAACATTTATAAAAAAGAAATTAAGAGTGGATACTTTAAGTTACAAGACCATTTCTGCAAACAAAGCAACCGTGACCAAAGAATGGGTGGTTGTAGATGCTACAGACCAGCCTTTGGGCCGTCTGGGATCTAAGGTTGCCAAACTGTTGAGAGGAAAGTACAAACCAAACTTTACTCCTCACGTAGACTGCGGTGACAATGTAATTGTTATCAATGCAGACAAAGTAAAACTGTCCGGAAACAAATGGAATGACAGGGTATATCTGTCTTATACCGGATATCCCGGAGGTCAGAGAGAAATGACTCCTGCCCGTCTGATCACTCGTCCCAATGGTCACGACCGTCTGATGAGAAAAGTAGTTAAGGGTATGTTGCCCAAGAACAAACTGGGTGCCAAACTGCTGGGTAATATGTATGTATACGAAGGCGGTGAGCATAAACATGAGGCTCAGACTCCGAAAGTAATTGATATAAACGCACTTAAATAAGAGATAATGGAAGTAGTAAATGCATTAGGCAGACGTAAGCGTGCGGTAGCGCGTATCTATGTGACCGAAGGTACGGGAAAGATCACGATCAACAAGAGAGACCTTACCCAATACTTTCCTTCTTCTATTCTTCAGTATGTGGTGAAACAGCCGTTGAGCAAGCTGGATGCCGTAGAGAAATATGACATCAAGGTAAACCTGTACGGAGGCGGATTCACCGGACAGTCTCAGGCACTTCGTCTGGCTATTGCCCGCGCATTGGTGAAGATCAATCCGGAAGATAAGGCTGCTTTGCGCGCCGAAGGTTTCGTGACCCGTGACCCACGTGCTGTAGAACGTAAGAAGCCGGGACAGCCCAAAGCCCGCAAAAGATTCCAGTTCAGCAAACGCTAAATCGATTTACGATTTACGGAGTTACGATGTACGATTGGAATTTCTTTTCCGTAGATCGTAAAGCTGGAACGGGAACTGTTTAGTATCTAAACTACCGGGACTCTGGCTCGCAGGCTACCCGGCGGTTGGTTTAGAAAAAACAACAAAGAAAGTAAACAAAAAAAACAAAAAACAATGTCAAGAACAACATTTGATTCATTATTGGAAGCCGGTAGCCACTTCGGACACCTTAAAAGAAAGTGGAATCCCGCTATGGCTCCTTATATCTTTATGGAACGCAATGGTATCCATATCATTGACCTTCATAAAACCGTTGCAAAGATCGACGAAGCCGCCGATGCTTTGAAACAAATTGCCAAATCAGGCAAAAAGATCCTTTTTGTTGCTACTAAAAAACAAGCCAAACAGATCATAGCTGAGAAAGCTGCGGCTGTAAATATGCCTTATGTGGTGGAACGCTGGCCGGGTGGTATGCTGACCAACTTCCCTACGATCCGTAAAGCGGTTAAGAAAATGTCTACTATCGACAAACTGACCAGCGACGGTACCTACTCCAATCTTTCTAAAAGAGAGATCCTGCAGATCTCACGTCAGCGTGCCAAATTAGAAAAGAACTTAGGTTCTATCGCCGACCTGACCCGTCTGCCTTCGGCACTTTTCGTGGTGGATGTGATGAAAGAACACATTGCCGTACGTGAGGCCAACCGTCTGAATATTCCGGTATTCGGTATTGTGGATACGAATTCTGACCCTTCGAACGTGGAATTTGTGATCCCGGCCAATGACGATGCTACCAAATCTATCGAGATCATCATGGATGCCTGCTGTGCGGCTATCCAGGAAGGGCTGGAAGAGAGAAAGGCTGAAAAGATCGATATGGAAGCTGCCGGAGAAGCTCCTGCTACCAAAGGCAAGAGAAAATCTACCAAAGCCAGACTCGACAAATCTGACGAGGAAGCGATCAATGCCGCTAAGGCAGCCGCTTTCGTGAAAGAAGAGGAAGAGGCTTAATACATAAAAAATGTGCCCATATACAACGGATGCGGATGTCTGGTGAGGGCGATGCACGGGTTGGTATATAGGCACATTTTAGTATCCTGCCGGGAGAGAGCTGCTGCCCGCAGACGGTTTTCAGAAGATACATGCCCGGTAGTCAATCAAACGATTATTCATTTAAAAATACAATAAAGATTATGGCTGTAACAATGGCAGATATTACCCACCTGCGTAAGATGACAGGTGCCGGTATGATGGATTGCAAAAATGCTTTGACAGAAGCCGATGGCGATTTCGATAAAGCAGTAGAGATCATCCGTAAAAAAGGACAGGCAGTAGCTGCAAAACGTTCGGACCGTGACGCATCGGAAGGATGTGTGATGGCGAAGAGCGAAGGAGGATATGCCGCAATGATCGCGCTGAAATGTGAAACAGATTTCGTCGCTAAGAATGCGGACTTCGTGGCTCTGACCGAAGAGATCCTGAATGCTGCTATGGCTGACAAAAGCGCGGATCTGGCTGCTGTGAATGCTTTGCCGATGGGTAACGGAACGATTGCTGATGCGGTGACCGACCGCAGCGGTATCACGGGTGAAAAGATGGAACTCGACGGATACGGGTTCGTAGAAGGGGCTTCTACCGCGTTCTATATACACCCGGGTAACAAGCTGGCTACGATCGTGGCTTTCAACCAGGAAGCAGATCCTCAGGTAGCGCGTGAAGTAGCGATGCAGATCGCTGCCATGAACCCTGTATCAATCAATGCAGAAGATGTTCCTGCGGACATTCTGGAGCGTGAAAAAACAGTGGCTGCGGAAAAAGCACGTGAAGAAGGTAAACCGGAGAACATGATCGAAAAGATCGCCATGGGACGTATCAACAAGTTCTACAAAGAAGCTTGTCTGCTGCAACAGGAATTTGTGAAAGATCCGAAACTGACAGTCGCCCAGTTCTTAGATAATTCCAGCAAAGGCCTGACAGT
>JAJBTC010000152.1:0-1549 GCA_020861095.1 Bacteroides sp. | reverse complement strand
TCCTGACAGTAACGGCTTTCAAACGCTTTACGCTGAATGCGGAATAATAAAAAGGCTCTCGGAAGAGAGCCTTTTTATTTACGATTAGACGATTTACGATTTACGATTGAAGTTACCTTTTTTATCAGTTACGAAGGTCCGGGAATATATAGTAAATATATAATTTATATTCATACGTTACTTTTTGTATAAACGATATACTTACCAATAACACTGTGTAACTTCAATCGTAAATCGTAAATCGTCCATTCGTAAATCATATTGTTTTTGTCTGTTTGTATCCCTCTTTTTTCAATAGCTCTGCTACCTTTACCTTGAAGTCTCCCTGTACAACGATCTCCCCGTCTTTGGCAGAACCGCCTACCCCACATCTGGATTTGAGGAATTTGCCCAGTTCTTTCAGATCATCGGGTGTTCCGATGAAGCCGGTCACTAAGGTCACTACTTTGCCGCCCCGGTTTTTCCGGTCGAGCTGTACACGAAGTTTTTGTTGAGAAGCGGGCAGGGTTGTTTCCGCATGCTCTTCTTCCCGTTGGTATTGATAATCCGGATTGGTCGAATATACGACATTCAACCGCTCTTTCCAGTCGTTGTTCTTCATTCTTTTTTGTCTGTTATCTGTTGAGTCAAAAGTACAATAAATCGTTTGTATCTGCAAGGGTTGTCTCGCGCAATAACTCCCTTATAAATAAGGGCGGTTTTCATCTGTCCTGGAATTTAGGAAAAGCGGAGCATTTGGATACAGACTGTTTTTTAACGCGGAGATCTGATCCTAAGAGGGTACAGAGACCCGTTCCATCAGAGCCCGGGAAGAGGGAAGGTGCCCTTTATGTACGTGTCTTTTCGGATTAAAAAAGCAGATAGCATAGGATGATCCCGAATGTTAGGCTTAGAAAGAACGGTGTGGAGAAGCTGAACTTCTGACAAGCGACTGTAATGCTTTTGGCCAGTGTAAATAGGAACAGCATTCCTATCAGAGACAAATCGAGTTGGGCCGTGTGACTGCCGAAGAGCCGGAAGACCAGATAAGCCAGTCCGCCGGTAACATAGAGTCCCAGATAGAGCCCATCCATATGCGCCTCCTTATCGTCTTCATCTTCTTTTTCTTCCATGTACATGGCCAGCATACAGAGCAGAAAGAAGCCCATCCATATAATACCGATCCATTCCCACAACCAGATAGAGAATCCTATGGCCCAGGGAAGAGTAAGAGAAAAAAAGAGTATTCCCCAGAAATAGGCCTGGTGGGTTTTCCATTGCAGGATACCTACGGGAATGGTGGCAATAAACAGGGGGATGGTGGCATAGTAAAGGGTTTTATAAGCTCCCGGATTCTCCACATCCTGCATATACTCTGCCAGCCCTGATTTGATCTCCGGAAGGAAATGGATCAGCACTACCAGAAAGAGCATGATAAAGATCAGGGGAAAAGGCCTGAACAGGTTTTTTATCTTCTCAGCTTTTTCATATACACGGGTTCCGTCGTCGTAACACATACTATTTTCTTTTAGATTTGACTTTTACAGAGTCTTGACCTGCGTCGAAGATT
>JAJBTC010000120.1 GCA_020861095.1 Bacteroides sp. | reverse complement strand
TAATAAAAGAATCAATGAACAAACTTTTATCACTTTTTTACTTGGTATTTGTATTTACCACTCTATCGGCACAAAAGCAGTCTGTAATTGAACCCGCCATTCTGGAATGCCAATACAGGCACACCATGGTGTTGGATACAACCATCAATAACCCATCAAAACTTGAAGACCTGATGATCCTAAGAATGGGTGAGAATACCTCTCAATTCTTCAGTCGCTATTCCTACTATGCAGACTCTCTGCTCAATGATCCACAGGGGAGCAAATTATTTAGTCAACTGACATTAGAAGCTGTTCGTACACGCGATCATTCCAATCGGCCAGGTGCAAGAACTACGCATGACTATATCTACAAAAGGTACCCGGAAGGAAAGATTACCACAACATCCACCTTACATATAAATCACCTTATCATCTTTGAAGAAATATATGAACCACAGAATTGGATCGTAACAGACAGTGTAAAGACAATTATGAATTACGACTGCCAACTGGCGGAGTGCAATTTCAGAGGGCGCAAATATTATGCCTGGTACACCCCGGATATAGCCATCAGCGATGGTCCCTGGAAATTCAACGGACTCCCCGGATTGATCATGGAACTTTATGACAAGGACAAGCACTATTATTATGAGATCGTAGGCATATACAACACAGACATCCCTCCTGTCACTTTTTATAATCCCTATAATGAACAATTCGAAAAGATGAACAGAATAGACTTTTTACGGGCACAAAGAAAATCCCAGGAAAATCATTTTCAACAGGTAAAAGCTACCTTGGGGATCGATTTAGATTCTCAAGACAAAGCTAAAACTGAAATTAAGCGAGATTTTCTGGAAAAAGATTATCATAAAAAATAAATATTATATGAAGTGTTTTTATAGTAACTTCCTGATGGGTTTAATTTGTAGTGGCACCTTATTCGCACAGGAAACAAATGAGATGGAACCGGCTGTATGGGAATGCAAATACGACTATTTTGCGCTGAGAGACACCATCTCCGGAGAAACTTTTACAACAGATATGATGATATTGCGTATAGGGGAAAGTACAAGTTCCTTTTTCAGTCAATATACCTTCAGAATATTAGATGTGCAAGCACAGAAAGCCGACCCCAATAATCCACTTCTTGGAATCATACAAGACCTGTTATACGATGAAGAATATAGATACTACGACAAAAACTCCGTTCTGGATTACATCTATCAGAATTATCCGGAAGGGAATATGACCGTACAGGCAAGACATGAAAAAACCGTTTTTCGTTACGAAGAGCCCCTCTCTCCCCAACAGTGGAACATCATACCCGACTCCACCAGACAGATCATAGATCATACCTGCCAGTTAGCCACCTGCCACTACCGCGGACGGGATTATCGGGCCTGGTTCGCACCGGATATTCCTGTACAGAACGGCCCCTGGAAATTCTACGGACTGCCGGGACTGATTATGGAAGTATACGATACGGACAAACATCATCACTATCAGATAACGGAGATCAGCAGGAATGCAGATCAGCCTGTAACCATCTATTTTTTCCCGGAGCAGAAGCCCTCCACCCGTAGGGAAGTAGCCAGCGTGCTCAGGGAAGGTATGGCAAGAATTGCCGCGAAGAACAAAGAGAAAGGAGAAAATCCGCCGGTGTATGATTTTATGGAAAAAGACTATTAACCCCGGACATGAAAGGGCGATTCTTCCTCACGATCCTGATACACCTTCTCTGCCTGCCGTTGTTTTCCCAGGAAAACACGTTGACGGGTACGATTATAAATCAGGAAGATCAGAAGCCACTGGCCCAGGTAAACATCCTCATCCGTTCCCGGGAAACAAACAAAGTCATTACCTTCGGTATATCGGATGCTTCCGGGAAATTCCGTATCATCCTACCCACGCATATACCTCCGGCTACCCCGCTGACGATAAGTTTTACCTATATAGGTTTTGAGACCATCACACAGGATCTGACAGGCGAACGCACCTTCCACATAATCATGCGGCCCGCTGTGATCCGGATCAGAGAGGTAAAGGTGAAGATGCAGAAAATCCGGGCACAAGGCGATACAATTATTTACAACGTGGCCAGCTATGCTAAGGATTACGACAAAAGCATCGGAGACGTATTGAAGAAATTGCCGGGAGTGGATGTAAAGGACAACGGGCAGATCCACTACAACGGCGTACCTATCAACAAATTCTATATCGAAGGGCTGGACCTGCTCGAAGGGAAATACGGCGTGGCTACCAACAGTATACATAATAAGAACGTCAGCACAGTAGAAGTGCTGCAGGAACATCAACCTGTGCGTGCACTGGAAGGATTGAGTTTTTCCGATCAGGCGGCCATCAACCTCAGACTGAAGGAAAATGCCAGGCAGAGATGGATAGGCACTGTACAAGGTGCGCTGGGAGCGACCCCGTTGCTGTGGGATGCCGAACTGTCTGCCATGAAGTTCACCAGAAAACTGCAATCCCTGAATGTCTATAAAACGAATAATATAGGGAAAGACATCATCCGGCAATCTACCTCTTTCGATCTCAAAGAACTGAGAAACAGATCACATTGGCTGCCGGACTACATTACCGCGATCCCTTCGGCATCTTTGGGACTGGAAAGAAAGCGCGAACTGTTCAACCGCTCGCACCTGATCACGACGAACAACCTGACCAAACTCAAAAATGACTTTAACCTGAAGTTCCATGCAGCCTACGCGGCTCACAACGAGACAGGCCATCATACCACAGAAACTACCTACTACCATTCACAACAAGAGACAGTCCGGATCTCGGAAAAAGAGAATTCTCATTTACACGAAAAACAAGCCACGTTCGGAGTCGTACTGGAAGCCAATAAGCCCCGGTACAACCTGACAAACAAATTCAACAGTGACTTCACCTGGGTGGATCGGGACATGACTGTAAACGGTACTTTTCCCAATGATCAGCAACTTTCTTCTCCGCATCACCGCATATCGAACGATCTTTATCTGCTCAGACGATTCGGTAAAGACTTCATTACATTCGAATCCTATGCCCTCTACCAGAATCATCCCCAGCAGTTCAGCGTAGTCCGGTCCACTTCTTCACAGATCCAGGACATTCGCCAATCCGGCTTCTTTACGAACAACAGAGCCGGTTACGGATTTGTGCTGGGAAGTGTGGTAACCACTTTCACCGCGGGTGCTTCCGTAATGCGGAAGACACTACAGACAGATCTGCAAGGTGTCGAATTCAGTACGATGCCCCACACAGGTCAAACGGCGTTCAGCCAGGTGCATGCGTACGTCACACCCAAGATGGAATTCCGGTGGCACGGTATAGAAACCACTCTGTCACTGCCTCTCAACCACTACGCATATACCTATAAAAACCGGATCACGGACGAAAGATCTGCTTACAACACCTTGGTATTCAACCCCGGTTTGCGGCTTCGGATGAACGTAACCCCCAGACTCAGGGTATCGATATCGGGAGAGGTCAGCAAATCGGAGGTGAACGACAAGCTGTTCCACCCCGCTATCCTGTTGAATGACTACCGCTCCGTGACGGAAGGATTCCCGGAATTCCTGCACCGGAACAAACTATCGTTTACCGGAGATATAACCTACAAAAACCCCCTGAATGAACTATTCAGCGGAGTGACGGTACTTCACTCCCGGGACAAAAGTCCCTATACACTCCATCAGACGTTTACCGGGGAATACATGGTCTCCTCGTATGTCTCTGACGAAAACAGATCCCACACCTGGTTCCTGAACGCTTTTTTCAACAAAGGCATAGACCTGATCAAGGGATATGTGTTCCTCAACGCATCTTATGTGAATAAGGACGGAAAACTGATCCGCGACGATGCCCGACTGCCTTATACACAAAACAGTTTCATGGTCTCACCCAAGTTGGAGACCCATTTCACCAGGTGGCTGGTAGTGAATTATACATTCAATTACAGCTTGCATACCATGTCCTCCACAGAAGCCTCCGATAAAATAAAGAACCATCAGCTCAGTCAATCCCTGTTTATCCGTATTTTACCCACTTCCGCCTGGCGCGTCGGTCTGCATGGAGAACACTATGGCAATGACATCTCCCGGACGGGAAGGAAACATTTCCTGCTTACAGATCTGAATCTCACCTACAAGATAAACAAGACAACAGAGGTAGCGCTGAATATAAACAACCTGTTGGACCAGAAAAATTATGCATATACCTCCTTTAGTGACGATCTGACTACGATCTACAGAAATTACCGCATCCGCCCGCGCAATATCCTGTTGAGCACTCATTTCCATTTCTGACACCATACATTATCCGATATGGAACCCACTGAAAATTATATTCTTATTTTAGAAAAGTTACTCGCCCACAACGGATGGAAGAGACCGCGGACAGAGATCAGAAAGATCCTGACCAGTCATCCCGACTATCCTTGTCTGGAAGCATTTTGCGAGGCTATGGATATCTTCCACATTCCTTACGAAGCCTACAGGACAGATTATTCATCCCTGCTACATACAAACACTCCTGTTATCGTTCACCTGGACATACGGGAAGGAAGATTTGCTTTGTTAGTCTCGGCGGATACGGAAAAAGTAACTTTCTATACTCCGGAAACCGGTAGAAAAGTCAGCCTGCCCAAAGAGCTTTTCCTGCAACAATGGAATGGGATTGTATTTGCTGTGGACCAGGCTCCCACAGATATTCCGAAAAAGTTTTTCACCCTGAAAAACGTGTCTGTCCTGACGGGATCTCTATTTCTGGCTGTCCTTTTCACGGTATATAGTCTCTATTTCCTTCCTGCACTACTCCCTCTGTGCGCTCTGAGCATAAATCTGATCGGACTGGCATCGTCTTTACTCATTATCGGCCATGAATGGGGGAAGAACATCGGCGCATTCCACAGGTTTTGCCACCTGACGAAAAAAACAGATTGCAACGCCGTTCTTTCCTCTCCCGCTGCAAAGCTATGGAACACGGTCTCTCTGGGAGACATAGGAGTCGTTTATTTCGCCGGATGCACCATTCTCCTGCTTCTCCTCCCCTTACTGGCTGTGCCCCGGATCTATGTAGATATGCTCCTTTGTCTGTCCGTATGTACGCTGCCTTACAGTCTGTTCTCGCTGTATTACCAGACCTTCACCATCAGAAAGTTCTGTCCGTTCTGCCTCATATGTCTCTGCATGCTCTGGGGAGCCTTTGTGTGCTATTACGTTTATCCGGGAACATTTATCCTGTCAGCGGCTCCTGTATATCTTTTTACAGGCGTCTTCGGGATTGTTACTTTTCTCTGGTTTATTTGTAAACGCTACCTGGCATCACAGGAACAAAGTATCCTGCACGAGATCGGGTCTTTACGATTCAAAAGAGATCCCCATGTTTTTTCTCTCTCATGGCTGCCCAACCCGCTTATACGATGTCCTTTGATGCCAACGATATCCGGATCGGAGACCCGTGCTGTCCTGTCACCGTCACCCTGCTGATCAGTGAGAGATGCGTACACTGCAAAAAGCTGATAAGATCTTTCCTGGATTATCTACCGGAATATGGATTACAGGCAAATTGGGTGATCCGGTTCGCGGACATGCCGACTCATCACAGAGAGACACATTTCTCTTCCATTCTGTATCGTCTGTATCACACGAAAAATGACCTGTTCATTCCCGCATTAAAAGACTGGAGCCACCACATGGATCGGGATACGTGGATGGCCGGATATGACATTCCATCCGGGAGCAAACCGTATTCTTTTTTAAAAGAAAAACAACAATGGGTATCGGAAAATCAATTCCTGAGAACCCCTGTTGTTTTTATCCGGAACAAAGAATTACCTGTTGTATATAAGTTCTCTGATCTGAACCTACTATTTGCGAATGAAGAGATCACTGCTGCCCTCTCGTCAACCGGCATAGAAAAACATCTATGGTTTACGGGGTCACTTTCCGGAGCAGATCCATAAAAACAACAGATGATTCGAAGAAATTCCTCACAGTTACGGGTCTGATTCTTCAAATAAATCATTACTTTTGCAGCGTATTTCATGTAAGGGGTGCCCCAACACGACGGGCTGAGATCATACCCATTGACCTGATCCGGGTAATGCCGGCGGAGGGAAGGTAAGGAAAAATCCCCTTTTTCCGAACTATTAAAATCATACGTAATGAAAAAAGCAATGCTTGCCCTCTCCCTATGCGTAGGGGGAAGCGGAGTGTGCATCTATGCACAACTTCCGCAAACAGACAGCCTGCAACTGATCCGGTTGCAGGAAGTGGAGGTCGTATCTACACGCGCCACCACCAAAACCCCGGTAGCCTTTACAGACGTTACCCGGCAACAGATCAACCAACAGAATTTCGGGAAAGACATTCCTTTCCTGCTGAGTTCTACTCCTTCGGTGCTTACCACCACCGATGCCGGGGCGGGCATAGGATACACCAGCATCCGGGTACGCGGTACAGACGCCAGCCGCATCAACATCACCACCAACGGCATCCCGATGAACGATGCCGAGAGCCACGCGATCTACTGGGTCAATACGCCCGATTTTGCCTCCTCCCTGGAAGACATACAGATCCAGCGCGGAGCGGGTACCTCTACCAACGGCGCCGGAGCCTTCGGAGCAACGATCAATATGCGCACGCAAGGCATATCGTCCCGCCCGTACGCGGAACTTTCCGGATCGTACGGCTCTTTCAACACCCACAAAGAGACCGTGAAGATCGGTAGCGGCCTGATCCGCGATAAGTGGGGATTTGATGCACGCCTCTCCAACATCGGCAGCGACGGCTACCGCGACCGGGCCAGCGCCGATCTGAAATCCTACTTCCTGCAAGGCGGCTACTACGGAGGAAATACCACCGTCAAGTTCATCACCTTCGGAGGAAAGGAAGAAACCTACCACGCCTGGGACGGCATCAGCAAAGAGATGCTGAAAACCAACCGAAGCTACAACCCCAACGGAGAGATCAAACGGAACGGTGAGGTGATCGGGTTCTACGACAACCAGATCGACTACTACCGGCAGATGAATTACCAACTGCTGGTCAACCACATCCTCTCACCCGCCTGGAACCTGAACGTAGCCTTCCACTATACCGACGGATACGGCTACTACGAAGAGTATAAGAACGACCGTACCCTGGTCGAGTACGGGCTCACTCCGTTCGAGCTCAACGGCAACACCATAGAGAAGCAAAACCTTGTGCGCCGCAAATTAGTTGACAGCGACTTCGGAGGAGGGGTATTCTCTTTCAACTACACCCGCGACCGGCTCAGTGCCTCCATCGGCGGAGGACTGAATTTCTACATCAACGACCACTACGGCAAGGTGATGTGGGTAGAGAATTACCTCGGAGACCTGGACCCCGGACACGAATACTACCGCAACACCGGCAAGAAGACTGACGGCAACATCTACGCCAAAGCCAACTACGAACTGTTGCCCAATCTCAACGGATACCTCGACCTGCAATACCGGTACCTCAACTACCGGATAGATGGCAACAACGACAAATGGGACTGGACGGCATCTCCGGGACATTTGCAGAGGCTGAACGTCAACGAGACCTTTCATTTCTTCAATCCCAAAGCCGGACTGGTATGGCAATGGCATCCGCAGCACAGCGCGTATGCTTCCTTCTCCGTAGCACAGAAAGAGCCTACCCGCAACAACTATACGGACGGGCTCTTCACCCAACATCCCAAAGCGGAGAAACTGTTCGACTACGAACTGGGATATACCTATCAGGGCGAATGGATGACAGCCAGTGCCAACCTCTATTACATGGACTATACCGACCAGCTGGTACTCAATGGCCAGCTCAATGAGATCGGGGAAGCGGTGGCCGAAAATGTGAAAGACAGCTACCGCATGGGGATCGAACTTTCCGCGGGATTCCGGTTCACCGGATGGTTGCGATGGGATGTAAACGCCACTTTCAGCCGCAACCGGATCAAAAACTATACGGAGTACCTGAGCGATGTCAACGAGAACTGGAAAGACATGTATACCACAGACTGGGACATCTCACAGACCACCCGCTACATAGGCAATACTCCCATCTCTTTTTCTCCGGACTTCATGGGCAACAGCACCTTCACCTTCCGCCACAAAGGATGGGAAGCGGCTTTCCAGTCGCAATACGTAGGTAAGCAATACCTCAACAATTCCGGGAACGAAGAGTGTACACTGGATCGTTATTTGGTGAACCACCTCTCTCTGAGCTACGGATTCCGCCTGCAAGGTATACGCTCCGCCAGCGTGGGGCTGACGATCTACAACCTGTTCAACGCCAGATACGAAAGCAACGGCTACGCCTCCGGCTATGCAGTATATGAAGGAAACGATAGTCAGAAGACCAGCGACAGCAAACTGGCCTACACCTCGTACTACGCGGCCTATTACCCCAACGCGGGAACCAACGTGCTGGCTCACCTGACGCTGCGCTTCTGAAAAACCAGAAAACATATGGATTCACGATTGACGATTTGGAAATGCAAATAGATCCACGTCATCATCTACCTGTAGAGACGCACGGCGTGCGTCTCCGCGATGTACATTGAACACCATGTATGTCAAACACAACGTGTATATATCACGTTTTATGTATATCTCGAAGCAGGTGTTTTCACAGTATATGCAAATGATTAATTATACCTCCGGCATGAACCACGTCTTTCAACCATATACAACCCCATTAAACAGGTTGCCCGATTCCATACATACATACCCGGGCATCGATTGGACAGAAACCGGACAGTGGTATGTATATCCCTTACTTATAGGGAACATATACCGCGGAGACGCAAATATGCGTCTCTACAGGTGGATGATAACGTGGATCTATTTGCATTTTCAAATCGTAAATCAGTAAATCGTAAATCAGTAAATCCCTTCATGCACTATTTAGAAATCCTCGGCACCCTTGTAGGGCTCGTCTATCTCTGGCTGGAATACAAAGCCAGTATATACCTCTGGATCGCAGGTGTCATCATGCCCGCAATCTACCTCTTTGTATACTACGATGCCGGCCTGTATGCCGACTTCGGTATCAATATCTATTACCTGCTGATAGCTGTCTACGGATGGATCGTGTGGAAATACGGAGGCAGCAAACAACAGAAAGCCGAACTCCCCATTACACCTACTCCCCACAAACAGTACCTGCCCCTGCTGGCTACATTTGTAACTACCTGGGTACTGATCGCCTGGGTACTGATCTGCTTCACCAACAGCGACGTACCGTGGCTCGACGCATTCACTACCGCCCTGAGTATCGCAGGCATGTGGATGCTGGCACACAAATATCTCGAACAGTGGTTGGCCTGGATAGCGGTAAATATCGTGAGCACCGGGTTATATATCTATAAAGAATTGAACTTCACCGCTGTTTTATACGGTTTATATGCCATTATCGCTATCTTTGGATACATCAAATGGAAAAAGATGATGAACGAAAAAAAGCAGGAAGCATGAAACTTAGCCCTCTGCCAACAGCCAGCGACCAACCGCAGGCAGTGATCCTTGCCAACGGCGACTACCCCTCCCACCCTCTTCCGCTCACCCTGCTGGAACAGGCACCGTACGTGGTATGTTGCGACGGAGCCGCGAATGAGTATATCCGTCGGTGTGGCCTCCCCACGGCCATTATCGGAGACGGAGATTCTCTCCTGCCAGAGTTCCGGCAACAGTATGCTTCCCTTTTTCATCACATCGGAGAACAGGAGAGCAACGACCTCACCAAAGCGTTCCGGTATTGCCTGCAAGCCGGTAAAAAAGAGATCCTGATCCTGGGAGCCACGGGTAAACGTGAAGATCATACCCTGGGCAACATCAGCCTGCTTATGGAATATATGCAGGAGGCAAACGTGCAGATGGTAACCGACTATGGAGTCTTTACCCCTCTCTGCAACGATTCACAGTTGGAAACGCTGCCGGGGCAACAGGTCTCCCTGTTCAATTTCGGAGCTACTCACCTCCGTGCCGAAGGATTGGCATATCCCATTTCGGACTTTACCAATGGGTGGCAGGGCACACTGAACGAAGCGGAAAAAGACCGGATAAGCATCTACGGAAAAGGGAAATACCTTGTTTTTCGTAATTTTTTCTGATCCAGACATACAAATCCTACCACGCTCCCCATCAGAAAAGTTCCGGTATTCGGAAATATCAACATCTCAACTCCTACAGAACGCATAGTTGACCGAAAGCAAACTCCTGCATCTGTCATTTATACGAAAAAAGCAAGAGACCCTACACGGATAAGATCAAAAAAAACGGCACAAGCACTGTTCAATTACAAAATAAGACACAATTCCTCTTGTTCATTCTCTTCATCCATTCCAGCGTCCTACATACGAAGTTCTTGCGAAATATCCCCTAACCCACCTTTATAAGTTCTATCTGAAAAGATTACAAATCGGATTACATTCTCCTGTGAACAGATCCAGCCAAAAACTATTTATAAAACATATTTTTATCACTTACCTGCCATATTTCACGAATTCCTTACATTCTATCCTTCCTTTTCTCCCATATAGAGTAAATTGGAAAGCAAAAAAGAATTCTCGTAACACAATTGTCACCGCCCTTTAACTCCTTTAAAATATAGATAGCTTTTTTTGCAACACATTCATAATACAATACTTAATTTTTGTATATTTGGGTCAAGCAAATCAATCTCACACATCTTATGCAGATCAAAAAATGTAATCTATTCTTCCTGATCACCTTTCTGTTGTGCTCTTGCCACCAACAAGACATAGATACAGCCCCGGAACCCTCGCAGCGTCCCGTGCAATTCCAGTCCACCATCAGCGGACAGGGCTACCAGACCCGGGCCTCCGGCACCACCTGGGGAGATGACTCCATCGGGGTTTATATGATAAAGGCCGGAGAACCATGGAATGACGCGACCGTACTGGCAGACAACAGGATCTATGAAACACATAGCAACGGTACATTCACTCCTTCCAACATAGACCAGATGATCTTCCTGCCGGAAGATGGAAGCGCGGTCAACTTCATCACTTACTATCCGTATCAGGCCTCTCTGCAAGGATATATCTTCCCGGTAGATATCTCCGATCAATCTTCGCAGGAGAACATTGACCTGCTGTATGCTGCACCCGCGGCGGAATATACCAGGGAAGAGCTGAATGTTCCTTTCTCCTTCAGTCATCAATTGGTGAAACTGGTACTCAACCTCAGCCCTTCGGCAGAAGAAGAGACCCTGGAAGGGATCATCGTACAGATACAGGGCATGAAGACAAAAGCCACCTTCGATCTGGCTACCGGAAACCTGACAACAGACGAAAGCTCCGGACCAGAGATCACCCTGAAAACCACTTCGTATACCACAGGCAAGGCACAGGCCGAAGCCATCCTGCTGCCAACCGCTCAGATAGCCGGTGTACAGATCATTTTTACCCTTCCTTCGGGCGAGTCGACAACCTGGGACCTGACAGACGAGCCTCCTTTCCAGGCCGGCAACCGATATGCATACGATGTGATCCTGAAAGGAGATCAGGCATCCGTCCAACCCAACTACGGATGGTTCGAGACCCCGCTGATCACCTCCGCAGAACATACGATCTATGTAACCCATTTCCTGCCCGAGGCTGAGAAAAGCCACATCCGCAACTACTCCCTGCTCTACGATACCAGAGAGAGACTCGCCTACTGGGTAGCCTATCCCATGCACAATATATATGTAGGAAATGCCGAACGAACAAACGCATGGCAATACGATCCGCTGGTCCCGCAGGAATACCAGCCCTATCTCCTCAACAGCTATCCGGATGGTAATCTGGACCGCGGCCATCAACTGGCCAGCGCAGACCGCAACTACAGCCAGGCAGGCAACCGGACCACTTTCTACTTCTCTAATATGACACCTCAGAATGCAACCCTTAATCAGGGTATATGGGCCAATCTGGAAGCAAAAATCAGAAATACCTGGATGCCCGCCTGCGATACCTTGTATGTAGTGACCGGAGCCATGGTCACCACTACTACCGACAAAGAAGTGGTATATACGCTCGACAGAGCAAACAATGAGTGTGCCCTGCCCAAATACTACTTCAAAGCACTGGCACAAAAACGAGGAGAAACCTATTATACCATCGCCTTCAGGATGAACAATGAGGCCATACCCCGCAACAACGACCTGACCCAGTATCAGCTTTCGGTATCGGAACTGGAAGAAGATACAGGTTTCACCTTCTTCCCCGCACTCAGCAAGGAGATAAAAGACCAGATCCATGCCTCTATCTGGTAAGAAAAGAAGTATAAACTAAAATTTTAACTACCCTATATATTCACACTTAAAAAGTAAGAATGATGAGAACATGGAACAAACTTTTCTATCTGGCCGCTCTTGCCACAGGACTGCTGATGTCCTGCAACGACGATGACAAGAACGAAGACTGTTTCGGAAACAATCCGGTGCATTTCACTTCCAACATCAGCAGCAATGCCGTATCCCGTGCTTCCGGCACGCAGTGGGGAGTAGATGCCATTGGTATCTATATGAAAAAAGCAGGGGAGACGCTCGACGCGACTTCCATCTTAGACGATGCGAAAAACAAAAAATACACCACTACGGGAAATGGGAATTTCGTATATGCCACTCCGGAAGATAGGATCTACTTCCCCGAGAACGGCGATAAGGTAGATTTCATTGCCTACTATCCGTACCAGGAAGAGTTGACCACGTTTACCTATCCGGTGAATGTAAGCGACCAGAGCAAACCGGAAGAGATCGATCTGCTTTATTCCAGCAACGCGGTGGAGCTGAGCAAGACCAGTACAGTGGCTGAACTGAAATTCGATCACATGCTCACCAACCTGGTACTGAATGTGAAAGACGAAACAGGTCAGGGCCTGAGCGGTATGGCAGTAACGATCTCCGGTATGCCTGCCAAAGCCGACTTCTCTCTGGCAGACGGCACACTGACAACCGATGCCACTTCCGCACAGAACATCGGCGCGGTAGTAGCCGTGAATGGCAACAACGCCAGCGTAAGTGCTATCCTGTTGCCTGTGACCACCAGCAACAACACGGTTACATTCCAGCTTTCAGGACGTACCTATATCTGGGAGATGGAGGACGGTGTACAACTGAACGGAAAAAACAGATATACATTTGACATCAACCTCAAATCCAACGGAACTGTGGATGTGGTAAATCCGGAAGGTACGATCAATGACTGGATCGACAACAACGGTGGTACAGTAGACCTGGGAGACGGTGGTGGAGATCCGGCGCCAGGACCGGAACCAGGCGACAACACACTGGAATTCCTTGAAACATTCGGACCAAGCTGGAGAGAAGGAACATCAGGTACACTTACCGATACATGGGCTACTTTCGTTGCAAGGGATCAATTCGATATGAAAGCACCTATCGTCTACTCAACCGGTAGCGATGAAGTGGATTTCCGTTGTACAAATAGCTATGACAATCCTCATATCTGGTTTGCGGCCAACCGTGATAAATTCTTTAAGATCGAAGGTATAGAAACTGGCTATAGCAACATGACCCTTAGTTTTGACCTGGCAGCTAACGCGGCAAATGCGGCATATACCGGCATGATGGTAAAATGCAACGACAGCGATGTCACCGTACCCACAGGAACTCTGGGAGCGTCGAACGAATTCTCCCAAGTAACGTTCAGTATTCCCGACGGAACAACCACAGTAGAGTTTTATACGACTTCGACAAGTAATACCATTGGATATCGCCTGGATAATATAAAAATCACCGGTTCCAAGTAGTCCTTTATATTCCTTTTCTGCACAAAGAGCCCATGACCCGTTCCTGGTCTCTTTGTGTACTTTCTATATAACATACCATACACACAGTGGAACTGAGATCGCATCTTTCTCCTGAGGCCTGACTGTGGAAGCCCTCCCGCAAAGAGAGGAAGATATGGAAAACAAAACCCTAATGCATATACAGAGATGAAGCAAAAATTAATAGCCCTGCTGGCCCTCCTGTTCACCCTGTCTACGGTATACGCCCAGCAAAACACCCAGTTGCGCGGTAAGGTGGTCGACTCGGTCACCGGCGATCCCCTGGCAGATATACGGGTAGCACTGGACAACCGCCAGACAGAGACCACAGACGACAAAGGAGAGTTTCACTTCATGAGCGTAGCTCCGGGTAAACACATGCTCACTTTCAGCGCCGCGCAGATCATGACCCGCTACCTGCAGGTAGAAGTAGGTTCCGACCTGATTACCCTGCTGAAAGACATACAGGTGATCGTGACCCAACAGACAGACAACATACCCCTGATAGGAGTGATCGAGGAATCCATGCTGGACGACGACATCGAGAGCTCTTCCCAGGAGATCAGTTCCATGGTGATCCTCTCCAACGATGTATACCTCAACCAGACAGGCTATCAGCTCAACCCCTTCCGCTTCAAGGTAAGAGGGTACGACAGCTACCACGAACAGAAATTCATCAACGGCGTCCGCTTCAACGACCAGGTCCGCGGCGTATTCAATTTTGCTTCCATCGGGGCGCTCAACGACCTCACCCGCAACGGAGACGTAGACAACTACTTCCAGCCCGGAACCTTCACCTTCGGCTCCATCGGAGGCTCGGAAAACATCAACATGCGTGCCGGCAGCTACGCCAGAGGCGGCAAAGCCACCGTATCCTATACCAACCGCAACTACTACCTCCGCGGCATGGCCAGCTACTCCAGCGGCCTGAGCGACGAGGGCTGGGCCTTCACCATCGGCATCGGCGGACGCTATTCGGACGAAGGAAATATACCAGGAACCTTCTACCGCAATTTCTCCTATGCCATCGGACTGGAAAAGCAATGGCAGGGCGGCATACACAGCCTCTCTTTCACCACGTTCGGCTCACCGGTCGAACGCGGTCAGCAGGGCGCTTCTTACCAGGAGGCCTACGACCTCACCGGCAACAACCTCTACAACCCCAACTGGGGATATCAGAACGGTAAGAAGCGCAACTCCCGCGTGGTGACTGCCTTCGACCCCACTGCCATCCTTTCGTATATCTGGAAGATCAACCCCCACACCACCCTGACTGCCGGACTGGGCGGGCACTACGGCCGCTACGGGCGCACAGCACTCAACTGGTACGACGGTTCGGACCCGCGGCCCGATTACTACCGCTACCTGCCTTCATATTACTCAGACAGTCCATACGCCTACAACTATTACGTAAAGCTCTGGCAACAGGAAGATCCGGATGTTACCCAGGTCAACTGGGACCGGCTCTGGCAAGCCAATGAGCTCAACAAACAGGCCGGCGACGGAGCAGCCATCTATATGGTAGAGGAGCGTCGCAGCGACCTCTTCGAAGGCACCTTCCATACGGTACTCAACAGCCAGATCGCACCGAACATGAAACTTACTGCCGGTGCCGAGATCCGGCTGACGCAGTCTATCCAGTTCAAGACAGTCAACGACCTGCTGGGAGCCGATTATGTACTCGACTACGACAAGTTTGCCGAGAGAGATTTCCTGGGAGATACGGAGATCGTACAGAACGACCTCAACAAACCCGACCGCAAGGCCTACAAAAACGATGTGTTCGGGTATGACTTCCGCCTCAACGTCAATTCCGGCAACATCTGGATACAGAACCAGTATACCTCCCGCAGGGTGGATATCTACTACGGTACGCGCCTAAGTTACACGGAATTCTACCGTACGGGCAAGATGCGCAACGGACGCTACCCCGACAGTTCCTACGGCAAAGGAGAGAAACATACCTTTATCGACTACGCACTGAAAGCGGGACTGAATTACAAGATCGACGGACGCAACTTCCTCACGGTAAATGCCAGTTTCCAGACAGACGCGCCACTGGCCAACAACGCCTATGTATCTCCGCGCATCACCGACCATTCGATACCCGACCTGGAAAGCGGACGCATCCTGTCGGCAGATGTCAACTATATCTTCTCCTATCCATCGCTGAGCGGACGTATCAGTGTGTTCCGGACCAACTTCTACAACCAGGTGGCCTACAAAAGCTATTACTACGATACCTACCGCACCTATATGAACCACCTGCTCAGTAAGATGAACAAGGTGAACCAGGGCATAGAGGTCGGACTGAAATACAAGCTCAACAACAGTTGGAGCTTCGACCTGGCCGGGACGCTCTCGGAGTATTACTACAGCAACAACCCGGAAGGGGTAATGAGCTTTGAGAATGCTTCCCAGGAAGACATTCACGAGAAGGTATACCTGAAAAACTACTACGTAGGCAGTACGCCGCAGGTAGCCGGTACACTGGGGATCAATTATTTCTACGACTACTGGTTCCTCGGCGCACACGTCAACTTCGCGGCCCGCAATTACATCGACATTGCTCCCATCCGTCGCCTCGATTCCAACTATCAGATCACGCCGGAGTACGCGGGGGTCAACCCTTCCGTTCCGGAAGACCTGGAAGCCTTCCGCAAGCTGGTAGACCAGGAACGCTACGGCAGTGCCTATACCATCGACCTCTCCGTCGGAAAGACGATCTTTCTGCGCAACCGCCATTCGGTGAACTTCAACTTCTCGATCAACAACATCCTCAACCGGAAAAACATCAAGACCGGCGGATACGAACAGGGAAGAATAGACCTGAGTTACCCGGACAAATTCCAGTCCAAGTACTACTACATGCAGGGGATCAACTGCTTCCTGAATGCCAGTTACCGTTTCTAAATCAGACCATTCGTGAAAATAAAAAACAGACTCCATATGAAAACGCTGAAATTCAACTACCTGATCGTTTTGCTTTCACTCTTTACCTTCTCCTGTGTACGGGACTACGACGGCCCGCCGCTGGAAGAGCCCACCTACGACGGAGAGGCAAATATAACGATCGCCGGCCTCAAAGAGAGATACGAGGATGTGACCAACCCTACACTGATCGAATACGAGTTCGTGGTAAAAGCTACGATCGTGGGAAACGACGAGTCGGGCAATATCTACAAACAACTCTATATCGAAGATGCCACCGGAGGCATCACTGTCGGAATCGAACAGAACAGCATCTATGCCACCCACCGCGTCGGACAGGAAGTATACCTGAATCTGCACAACCTCTATATCCTCAAGTACGGAGGCGAACACCAGATCGGCTACGACAATACCAACGCCAACCGCGTGCCCTGGCATATCTTTATCGACCACATCCACTTCCAGGGATATCCCGACGCCTCCAAGGCACAACCCAACGTACGGCAGATCAACCAGCTGACCGACACGGATGTGAATACCCTGGTACGTTTCGACAATATCTATTTCGTAAACGGCGGAAAAAGCAACATTTATCAAAGACGATACTACCACGGAAGAAACGATCAGAGACGCCGATGGCAACGCGCTGAACGTCCGTACCAGTTCGTATTCTACCTTTGCCAATGACACTCTTCCCGAAGGCGGCGGTTCCATCGTGGGTATACTGGGTCGCTACAACAATGCCTGGCAGCTGATGATCCGCGATATGGACGACCTGATCGGCTTCGGACAAGACATACCGGGTAGTGAACCGGGCGAAGGTAGCGATGTACTGTTCTCGGAAACTTTCGGCGAAGGATACTACCCTTCCGGCAACCGTCCGAAGATCGCAGAGTTCGATGACTTTGACATGAAAGATCCGGTGGTCTATACGGATGATACGGAAGCAGCGGACATCCGCAGTATATCCGGTGCCAACGGCGCACACGTGTGGCTACCGGCCAACCGGGATTCCCGCCTGACTATCACCGGCATCAGTACCGCGGCATACGAGGAGGCACTCACTCTGAGTTTCCAGCTGGCAGCCAACCTGTACAACCCTACGGATGCCATGAACCTGGATGTAGTGCAGGTAACTGTCAATGGCACCGCACTGACCCTGCCCTCTACACCTGTTTCCAACAGTGCCGGAGACGATGCGAAATTCTATACCTTCGAATTCCCGGGTGCCGTACCGGCAGGCAGCGATGTGACCATCAACTTCTTCTCCCCGACAGCCGGCAACACCATGGGACTGCGCTTAGACAACATCCGGATCTACCGGACAGGCGGCGGAATAGATTTATGATACACTTTCGCAGGTGTACCGGAGATACAGACTTTCCGGTACACCTGTATGCTTTCTTTTCACCCACTAACAACAAAAGCCATCTGCCATGAAAAGAACCTCTCTTACCCTGCTCCTTCTTTGCCTGTTCCTGATCGGGATACAGGCGCAGAAAAAACTGGGTATCTATTCGGTAGCTTTCTGGAATGTAGAGAATCTCTTCGATACCGAAAGGGACGAGACCATCAACGACGAAGAGTTCACCCCCACCGGTGCCAATGCCTGGACACCGGATAAATACAACAAGAAACTCAACAACCTGGCATTCGTTCTCAGCAAACTGGCGCGGGAGCACTGCCCGGCAGGTCCGGCAGCCATCGGTGTAGCGGAGATCGAGAACCGCCGGGTACTGGAAGACTTAGTGACCACCGGCGAATTGGCCTCCATGGGATTGGACATTGTACACTACGACTCCCCGGACCGCCGGGGCGTAGACGTGGCATTGCTCTACAACCCGCTGCTGTTCCAGGTGCTCTCTTCCCACCCGTACCGATACGTACATCCCGAGATAGAAGATTTCCGCACCCGCGACCAACTGCTGGTCAGTGGTCTGATGGGCGGAGAGCGGGTACATCTGATTGTAGCCCACTGGCCCTCCCGCTACGGGGGCAAGCAGTCCGACAGGCGCGAAGTGGCCGCCGCCCTCACCCGCCATATCGTAGACTCGCTCTACCGGGCGGATACCGATCCGAAGATTATCTTCATGGGCGACCTCAACGACGATCCGGTAGACAAAAGCTGCCGGGTGGTACTGGACGCCAAACGCAAACCCGGTGAAGTGAAACCCGGCGGGCTCTACAATACCATGTGGGACTTCTACAGCAAGGGGATCGGCACGCTCTCTTACCAGGGCAAGTGGAGCCTGTTCGACCAGATCATCATCTCCGAACCGCTCCTGGGCAAAGACCGCTCTACGCTGAAATTCTGGAAACCGGAGATCTTCAACCGCGACTTCCTGATCCAGAAAGAGGGGAAGAACAAAGGGTATCCCCTGCGCACCTTCTCCGGCAATACCTTTATCAACGGATACAGCGACCACTTCCCGGTGATCATCTATTTGGTGAAGGAGCTATAGAACATGGAAGAAAGCGAAGGGATTTTCGATTACCCCCTTCGGTCATGACCTCTTATTTGATCATTAACACCAGGGAACGTTGGACGATTGACGATTGAAATTACAAATGTTTTACCATGTATACATCCACCTGTAGAGACGCAAAGAGATTTACGATTGGACGATTGACGATGTACGATTGAAATTACAGAAAGAATATGTTTGTAAATCCCCATGTGTACCATTTTATATGCAAACATACGAGACGCACGGCGTGCGTCTCCACGATTTGATATGGGTCCCCACGGCATAATGTACCTCTCCGTAAGATACTATCTATGTGTCTCCGTTATGCAGGTCCGGTACAGGTGTATAGTTTTTTAATTAGTGAACGGAAGGGATCCGAATCGTCTTCCAAAATAGAACTCACCCTCGCTACCAGATAGTGTAGCGAGGGTGAGTTCGTTTATTCAGGACTTTTCAGACAGACTCTACCCCCCGGATAAGATCTGTACTTCGCTTCCGGACACCGGTTTGACAGCCTGTTTAAGAGAACCAGACATTCAGGATATCCCATTACAGACCTCCCTGGATTGGATGTACAACGCGGAGACAAAGACCTTTATGTTGGACGTACATCGCGGAGACGCACGCCGTGCGTCTCGTATGTTTGCATCTAACATGTAATGTATAGGGATTTACAAAATGTAATTTCAATCGTAAATCGTAAATTGTCAAATCGTAAATCTCTTTGCGTCTCTACAGGCGAATCACCATCCCAGTCGTTCCCATGGAACGGTGGATGGGAAATGATAGAATCGGCTTTCAGGACGTTACGCGCATCATTCAGGAAAGAGCCCTTGTGCTACCACTTCACCTGCGAACTGTCGCTACCCCGGACGACCAGGCTCCTCTTACACAGCTGCCAAATGGCCTAATTGCTCTCCTGACTGTAGATGGAAATATCATGAACTCCGCCCCTGATGGCCGGTGACAAACTTTCCGGATTGTACAACCATACTCCCCCGACCCGCACTACCCCTCCTGTCGGTTTTTCGCCAACGACATTCTACTATACAAAAAAGTGATTTTATCTCTCACATCTCTCACTTTTTACATGTATAATACACATTATCAATATCATATAAAAGTGAGAGATAAAATTTACATACAATTTATCTCTCACTTATCTCTCACCTCTCACTTTCAGAGACAACACATTCACTATCTGATAGATAATACAGGCATCACCTCACCACAGCTACCTCCGGGCAAGGTAGAGCCTGATTAGATGAAACATTACCACCCACGAATGGCTGTATGTTTCAAACGACCTGTCGGCATGGCCTGACCGTACCCTTTTGCGTTTCTGCAAAGTAACAAATATAACCGACAGAAATAAAATAGATGACTTGTCAAGGTTGGAATACTAAGAATCAACTCTCAGGTAACGGGAAGTTTCCTGTTGACTCAGTGATACATCCATCGTCTCCCGGTTGGTGCTATAAAGCACCCGTTAAGGGCCGATCGGCACCCGCTAAGGGCCTTATGGCACTCGGCGGGTGCCGATAGATAATCCATGGACAAACCACACAAACAGAGTAAGTAAAACAGGGATATACAGCAGGAAAAACATTCAGTTACAGGAAAATAGCACAAGACAACAATCTCTTATACAGACTCTTAAAGAACAGGATCCCGGCTATGCATGCTGCATCACCTATTGTTCACTGATCTCTATCGTTTTCAGCTATGAAAAAGACAACTCCCGGATCTGTGCGGAAAAGACGAAGAAAAAGCCACGCTGCCTGCTCTGTGTATCTGTGGAAACGGAATACCGGATGTGAGAAAGAAACGAAAGATAAGTAAGAACCAGATAAAAGACAAGTGAGAGATAACTCCCGAAAGTGAGAGATAAACTGTATATAACTTTTATCTCTCACTTTTTTTAATGTGTTTATAATCTGATAAATAAAACTAAAAAGTGAGAGATGTGAGAGATAAAATATCTTTTTTGTTATAGTATAACTTCATACGATTGCTACTTCACATAAATAGAGTAAAAGCAGGACAGCAGAACCAAGTTTGCCTGAATGTTTCCAAGGTGCGTCTTGCTACTATACAGACGATAGCAGTAAAGACCCTACCGCGCTGACAGGCATCTGGGATGTATCGAAGAGACACATCCGGATACCGGTAAAAAGATAACCGCGCAGATGAAAATGATCCGGTAGATGCTCGGTGTGCGTCTCGTATGTTTGCATATAAGATTTGTCTATTGAAGTTTACGAAAACTTTACATAGGTATGCTTTCTGTGTTTCAATCGTAATGGACTTTGTCGACCGTTGGTTCATAAATCGTAAATCTCTTTGCGTTTCTACAGGTGGAGGGCAACCACCTATGTAGCAGTTATGGATAAAAAAATTCTTTCCAACCGTACATCCGTACATTATAGATCCTTACCTTCTTCCTTTTATCTTTTTGTTTTTATCTAAACTTCGTTATCTTTACCGGAAATAACCGCTATATTTCCGGAAAGCACATGAAAAAACTTTTTTCGTTATTCTGCGGCATACTGTTCTTTTCGTCTGTGGGTGCCAGCGAGCGTACAGACTCTTTATTGAACGAACTGGACCGGATCCTGCAAGATCGGCATATATACGAAAAGCAAAAAGAAGAACAGATTGTCACGTTGAAAAGGGGGCTGCGAAGACCCGGCATCACTCCTGATCAGCAATTTGAGCTCAACCATCGTATTTTTCACAAATATGCTTCTTATATCTGCGATTCGGCCCTGCACTATGTGGATATCAACCTGGAGCTGGCCACGGCAAACGACAACAAAGGCTGGTATGCCACCTCGCTGCTCAACAAGGCCTATATACTCTCTCTGGCCGGCCTGTTCCATGAATCCTTTGCGCTGCTCAGCCAGGTAGATAAGAAGAGTCTTTCCGCGGACAACCTGGCCCGGTACTACAAATGCTACGAAGACATCTACCTCTATCTGTACGAATACAGCCGCTACAACCAGGGCAGGAACCTCTACAGGATGCATCTCTACCGCGACTCCCTGCTTTCGGTGGTGCAACCGGGCACACTGTCCTATATATATGATTATCCGGCCTGGCTGGTGGAACAACGCCGCGCGCCGGAGGTCGAACAGATGTTGGTGGACTACCTGCCTTATGTGCAAAACGGTACACGCGAATATTCCATCGTGACCTCTATACTTGCCTTTGTCTATCAGGTACAGGGAAAAAACGACCTATTGAAAGAGTACCTGATACGTAGTGCTACCTCCGATATACAGGCTGCTGTGAAGGAAAACATCTCCCTGCGCACCCTGGCCGAACTGTTGTTTGAAGAGGGAGATATCCAACGGGCCAATCTCTACATCAAGATCAGCCTCGAAGATGCTAATTTCTTCGATGCCCGCCTGCGCAACGTGCAATCGTCCAAACTATTGCCCATCATCGACCAGGCACACGAAGAGATACAGCAGAAAAAGCGGAAAGAGTTGCAAGGATCGCTGGCGGTGATCAGTTCGCTGACCCTGATCCTGCTCATAGCTATTCTCTTTATCATCTCCCAGATGAAGAAACTTTCCGCAGCGCGCCAGCGGGAACGGAAAGCCAACCAAGAGCTAACTGTGCTCAACGAAGATCTGAAAACGGTGAACGAGCGTCTGCAACAACTCAACGATGATCTGCAACAGGCCAACCACCGCCAGCAGGAGTTGAACAACTCGCTGGCGGAAGCCAACAAGATCAAGGAGGAATACCTGGGACGCTTCTTAGATACCTGTTCGCTCTATATAGAAAAGCTGGAGAAATTCCGCCGTACCCTGAACAACAAAGCCATATCGGGAGACATGGAGGGACTGTACAAGACCCTGAAATCTTCCCGGTTCATTGAAGAAGAGCTGAAAACGTTCTATCGCAATTTCGACGAAGCCTTCCTGAATATCTTCCCCGACTTTGTGAAACAATTCAATGAGCTGATGCCACCCGAAGAACGGCTCCATCCCAAAGAGGGGGAGAAACTGACTACCGAACTACGGATCTTTGCCCTGATCCGGCTGGGGATCTCTGATAGCCAGCAGATCGCCGATTTCCTGCGCTATTCCATCACCACGATCTATACCTACCGGTCGAAGATCCGGAACCGTTCGCTATATAAGAACGATCTGGAAGAGCGGGTGATCCGGATCGGCTCCTTCCGGAGAGAGTACTTACAGGATAACAACTGACAACAGACATGTAGCCCGGAAACCACAAAGGGATTTACGATGTACTGATGTACGATGTACGATGTACGATTTGGAAATGCAACTGATAAGTATGTTATCCACCTGTAGAGACGCAAAGAGATTTACGATTTACCGATTGACGATGTACGATTGAAATTACAGAAAGAATCTGTTTGTAAATCCCCATGTGTACCATTTTATATGCAAACATACGAGACGCACGGCGTGCGTCTCCGCGATGTGTGTCCAACAAAAAGGCGTGTGTTTCCACGATATACGTCCCAGTGTAAATGGATTGTATAGTTCCTGTTTTATAGCTGCTCCTTCTTCTCATCACACGGGATACCCCTTACATCGGATCAAAAGCGTACACCGCGGTATCCCCATCCATCCACAGCCGGCCTGTCCGTCAGACACATTCCTTTCGGAAGAGATAACCGCTTTATACAGCAGATATTACCATTCGGCACGCGGAGACGCACGCCGTGCGTCTCTACATGGGTTTAGGTAGAAATCATTTATATTTAGATTTTTACCCTGCCAACCAAAGCACAAAGCCATAACAATCAACCCATTAGAACAAATACTTTTTTAGATTTCCATTTAGATCGGATTTTCCTTTCGGATTGGAATACTAACCTTTGCATAATCGCTCTGCCCGGTGAGAGCGAAGAGCAATTAGTGTTAACTACAAATCGATACGTGTATGAAATTCAAAAGTAGAAAAAGCTTTTGTCGCCCGATGCTCCTGATGATCGGGCTACTTTCCTTTCTCTCTCTTTCCGCACAGGAAGCCACCATCCGGGGTACAGTCACGGATACCACAGGCGAAACTGTGATCGGAGCCAACGTCAGGGTCAAAGGTACGGACAACGGTACCATTACCGATTTCAATGGTAACTACGTCCTTTCCAACGTAAACACCCCCTCCGCCGTACTTGTATTCTCTTTCATCGGTTACCAGCCACTGGAAGTACCCGTCAACGGCCGTACCACAGTGAACGTGGTGTTGAAAGACGATACCCAGGCGCTGGACGAAGTGATCGTCATTGGCTACGGCCAGGTGCGCCGTGGCGATGCCACCGGATCACTTACTTCCGTGAAAGCCGATCCGTCGGCACGCGGTCTGGCACCCAACGCGCAGGACATGATGATCGGTAAGATCGCCGGGGTAAACATCACTACCGGAGGCGGTTCGCCCACAGCCGGAGCTACCATCCGCATCCGCGGGGGATCTTCGCTGAGCGCCAGCAACGATCCGCTGATCATTGTAGACGGTGTACCTTTAGACAACTCCGGTATCGGAGGAGTGGGTAATATCCTGAGTACCATCAACCCGACCGATATCGAGACCTTTACTGTACTGAAAGATGCCTCGGCTACTGCCATCTACGGTTCACGTGCTTCCAACGGGGTGATCCTGATCACCACCCGCAAAGGTACCCAAGGCAAAGTAACGGTGAATTACGACGCGAATGTATCCTTCAGTACCCGTACCAAAAAGATCGACGTACTGAATACGGATGAGTTCCGGGCCTTTATGACGGAGAATTACCAGGGAGCCGACAACGAAAGTGCGATGCACGCCCTGATGGGAAATGCCGATACGGACTGGCAGAGCGAGATCTTCCGCACCACCGTAAACACCGAACACAACCTGAGTGTATACGGCAGCACAGGCAACCTGCCCTACCGGGTCTCCCTGGGCTACATCAAACTGGATGGTATCCTGAAAACCTCCAACATGGAACGCTATACCGGAAGTGTGAACCTGAGCCCGTCGCTGTTCCAGGATCACCTCAAGCTGAACCTCAACGGAAAACTGATGCACATCAAAAGCCGGTTTGCCAATACGGGAGCCATCAGCACCGCTGCCATGTTCGACCCGACGCAACCGGTATACGACGAGAACAGTCCCTACGGAGGATACTTCACCTGGACAGACCCGGACGGTACGCCCTCCTCACTGGCACCTGCCAACCCACTGGCGCTGCTCGAACAGACAGACGACCGCTCCAAAGCAACCAACTTCATCGGCAACGCGCAGTTCGACTACAAAGTACACTTCCTGCCCGACCTGCGGCTGAACCTGAATATGGGTATCGACTACTCCAAAAGCGACGGGGCAAATACATCCCCGAATATGCCGCGTTTGAATTCAACGCGGGCGGATACGACGGCAACTGGGAACAGACCCGCCGCAACATGCTGCTGGAATTCTACGCGCAGTATGTAAAAGACCTCGATTTTCTTGACAGCCGCATCGACATCATGGGCGGATACTCGTGGCAGCACTACCACCGCAAAGGCAGCAACCGCGACTACCGCATCTCGAAATTAGACGAAGAGGGCAATCCGCAGGTGATCACCATCGGGGACTATGTCAACAACAACTATCTGGTTTCCTTCTTCGGCAGGCTGAACTACAGCATTGCCGACAAATACCTGTTTACTTTCACCCTGCGTAACGACGGCTCTTCCCGCTTCTCGTCCGACAACCGCTGGGGACTCTTCCCCGCCGCTGCATTTGCCTGGCGTGCCAACAACGAAGGTTTCCTGAGCGAGGTGAAAGCATTGAGCGACCTGAAAGTACGCCTCGGCTGGGGGATCACCGGACAGCAGGACATCAACCAGGGAGACTATCCTTACCTGGGTAGTTACCAGTACGCGGTGGGCGAGCAGACCAACCAGATGCTGGGATACAACCCGGACGGCACGCCCAACTGGGTATCCGTGATCCGCCCGCTGGCCTACAACCCAGACATCAAATGGGAAGAGACCACGACCTATAACTTAGGTATCGACTACGGATTCTTAGCCAACCGCATCAGTGGGTCTGTAGACCTCTACTACCGCAAGACCAAAGACCTGATCAACGCAGCAACGAAAACCGCGGCAGGTACCAACTTCAACCAGTATGTGGTAGCCAACATCGGTTCCTTAGAAAACCGCGGAGCGGAAGTTTCCATCAATGCCATTCCGGTACTGACCAAAGACTGGCAGTGGGACATCGGTACCAACTTCGCCTACAACAAGAACAAGATACTGAAACTTACTTTTGGAGACAATACCAACTCCGAACGCCGCGACGGTATCAAGATACAGAAGGTAGGATATGCTACGGATATGTTCTATGTGTATCAGCAGGTGTATGACGAAACAGGCTATCCGATCGAAGGAGCGTATGTAGACCAGAACAACGACGGCGTGCGCAACGACGAAGACTTTATGATCTACAAACGCGCCACTCCGGACTGGACCCTGGGGCTCAACACCAAGCTGACCTGGAAATCCTGGGATCTGTCGATGGCCGGGCACGGTAGCCTGGGCAACTACAACTACAACAATGTAGCCGCCAGCAATGCCTCTACGGCCACGGGAAGCGTGTTCCAGAATACCTTTATGTACAACCGTCCGAAAGACGCGCTGTATACCCGCTACACGACCACACAGTCTAATTCCAGCTATTACATCCAGAACGCTTCGTTCTTCCGGATAGACAACATCACGCTGGGATGGTCGTTCCGGACACAGACCCGACTGCCTTTCCGTGGCCGTATCTACGGAAGTGTACAGAACCCGGTCACATTTACCAGATACAAAGGAATGGATCCGGAGATCTCCGGCGGTATAGACAATAACTTCTATCCCCGTCCGCTGACCATGCTCTTAGGATTCAATTTAACTTTCTAATCCATAGATATATGAAAAAGATACGATATACATTCGCTATACTATGCGTGACGCTGGCAGTAAGTTCCTGCTTCAACGACATGAATAAAGTGGAATTCAGCAGTTCCGGTACCCTGCCCGAAGAGGCATGGCTGCAACCGGAGACATACGAATTGTTCCTTTCGAAACTATATGCCGGATTTGCGCTGTCGGGCAATCAGGCACCGGACGGACTGGCCGACATTGACAACAGCGACCAGGGAGAGGCCACCTTCAGCCGCAGTTATTTTACCCTGCAGGAGTACTGTACCGATGAGATCCGGGTGGCCTGGAAGAACAACACGCTGGACGACCTGCAATTCTGCCGGTGGAGTTCGGACAACTACTGGCTTACCTTAGTCTACGACCGTATGTTCCTGACCATTGCCTATTGCAACGAGTACCTGCGCGAGACCACACCGGAAAAGCTGGAAAGCCGCGGGATAGACAACGATACCCGCAGCAAAGTAGCTGTGTACCGGGAAGAGGCGCGGCTGCTGCGTGCCATGAACTACTACTTCCTGATGGATCTCTTCGGCAACGTACCCCTGATCCTGGAAGAAGACGGCGTAGGTGCTTACCTGCCCGAACAGAAAACCCGTCAGGAACTATTCACCTGGCTGGAAGCAGAACTCAAAGACATCGAGGGCCATCTGCCTGCTATCTCCATGGCCAACTACGGCCGTGTCAACGATGCTGTCTGCTGGATGGTACTGGCCAAGTTGTATATCAATGCCGAAGTATATACCGGCAGCGCGCGCTATACGGATTGCATCACTTACCTGAAAAAGATCATCGGCGACGGCTATCACAAGCTGGAACCGGAATACAAATACCTGTTTGGCGCCGACAATCACCTGTGTGAAGAATTGATCTACTCCATTGTATACGACGGACGCTACGCGACCAACTGGGGAGGAACAACCTTTCTGATGGGATTGCAGTTCATGGACGATATGGCATCGTATGAAAATTTCGGTATTACCCAGGCCTGGAGCGGAGGCCGCGCGCCGGAGAATTTCTCTTCCTTGTTTGACAATGACGACAAGCGCGCGCTGTTCTGGACAGAAGACCGCCCGCAGGAGATCACCGACCTGTATGTAGCCAAACAAGGTTATTCCGTGATCAAGTATACCAACAAAGACCGCAACGGCAACAACGGATCGGACAACCAGTTTGCCGATACCGACTTCCCGATGTATCGCTTAGCCGATGTATACCTGATGCTGGCGGAGGCTGTGGAACGTGGAGGTACAGGCTCTTCCAAAGAGGAGGCACTCACCTACATCAATCTGCTGCAAACACGCGCCGGACTGGATCCGATAAGCACTTCACAGCTGACATTAGACTTCCTGCTCGAAGAACGGGCCCGGGAACTCTACTGGGAGGGCCATCGGCGTACAGACCTGATCCGCTTCGACTGCCTGACGGCCAACTACAACTGGCCCTGGAAAGGGGGAGTACAGACCGGGATACGTAACCTGGACGATAAATACAAACTCTATCCCATCCCTTCCAGCGAATTGTCTGTAAATACAAACCTGGAACAGAACGATGGTTATTAATCTTCCAATCAGAAACCATAGGGAACGAGCCTGATGGCATTCATCGCTACAGGCGATGTAGACAAACAGCGAGTTCCTTATAACATGAGTGTTACACATAAATTTTGCATCTATGAAACGATATATGTATTGGATACTTCCTTTCCTGTTGCTGCCTTTGGTCAGCAGTTGCGAAAACGATACCGACGGACCTACACTGACGGAGATCACTCCCAGTGTGATCAGCAACCTGCCCTCCGGCGTATTTGATCTCTCTTCGTACGACGAGGAAGAGGACAACCCGCTTTTGTTTACGTTGCGGTGGAGCCCTACGGAGTTTCACATGAAAGGAAACGACAAACCACAGGGAGTGGCTCCTATCACCTATTCCATCGAGATAGACCGGAGCGGAAATAAGTTTGCCGATGCCGCCACCTTAGCCGCCACCAACGCGGATACGGTAGATGTGTTCCGGAAAGACCTGAACGAATTTCTGTTGAGCCAGCTGAAACTGGAGGCGGGAGATACCTATGAACTGGAACTCCGCCTGTCTGTCAAGTTCGGGGAAGGCAACCATGAGTTCAATCAATTGTATTCAGCCAACCAGGTAACTTTCCGTGCAATTCCGGTCCTCAATGAGGAAGAGGTCTTCTTTATCTATCTGATCGGCAACATGAACGGCTGGAATACCAGTGACACGTCTTTCCCGATGTTCCGGGATGACAGCAAAGAGAGCAACCGGATCTATACGTATACAGGAAGGATTGCCGAAGATACCTGGTTCAAGTTTATTCCGGAATTTTCTCTGGGAACCGATGATATGTATTACGACAATGGAAGCGGAACCCTGATCCATGGAGATAGCGAAGGAGGTGCTCTTTACATAGAGAAGGAAGGTTACTACACCCTTACTATCGACCTACAGGATATGAGCTGGAAGATCGAGCCTTACGACGTGAGTAAAGCTATCGAATGGGAAATGATTAATTTCGTAGGCGCTTTCTGCAACTGGGGTGATCCAGATGAACACAACGAATTTCACGACCCGGAGATGGAACCTTCTGCTTACGACCCGCATATATGGACACTCGAAATAGATCTGCCGACCGTAGAATACGGAGTAAAATTCCGTGCCGATCACAGCTGGGATAACAGATGGTGCCCACGATCCTCTTCCGAAGTACCTTTCGGGATATGCGATCACAATCCGTCAGGAGATCCCAATATCTCTCTGGACGAGACCGGAACAGGTACCTACCTGGTTATCTTCAACGACCTGACCGGACATTATATTATCAGTAAGAAATAAAGAACTCTCTGAGACCGCAGGAGCTGCCGCCGGTTTTATAACTTGCACCGGCCGTATGCTTCTGTGGTCCTCTCTGACAAAAGAAAACCGCAATCCATGAAACCCATGACGATATTCAAAGAACTTATCTTACTTCTGAGCTTTCTGTTCTGCCTGCCCGCCTGTGGCAACGACTCGCCTGGCGACGAGCCGGGAGGCGGAGGAGACCCGGGTGGGAATACAGAGATCAAAGCCCTCTCTCCCCACAACCGGGTGATCTACGAAGTGAACGTACGTAACTATTCTGCAGCCGGGAATTTCAAAGGCGTGGAGCAGGATCTGCCCCGCCTCAAAGAGTTGGGTGTGGATATCCTCTGGCTGATGCCCATCCACCCGATCGGTGAGGCCAACCGCAACGGCACCTTAGGAAGCCCCTACGCGGTGAAAGACTACAAAGCGGTACACCCCGATTTCGGTACGCTGGACGACCTGCGCGCGCTGGTAGCTGCCGCGCACGAAGCGGATATGGAGATCTGGCTCGACTGGGTGGCCAACCATACGGCCTGGGATCATCCCTGGGCTACGGAATATCCGGACTACTACGCAGAAAGAGACGGCCAGCGGCCCTACTCCCCGGAAAACTGGCTGGATGTGATCCAGCTCGACTTCAGCAACGAAGCCATGTGCCGGGAAATGATCGACGCCATGAAATACTGGGTACAGGAGGCGGATATCGATGGGTTCCGTTGCGACGCGGTGACGTATGTGCCGCTGGACTTCTGGAGAAAGGCCCGCGCGGAGGTAAACCGCCTCAAAGACATCACCTGGCTGGCCGAAGGAGACGACCCGGCCTACATGGAGGTGTTCGATCTGGACTACGCCTGGGAGTTTTGCGGCCGCATGTATACGTTCGGACAGAACGGAGATGTGGCGGCCCTGATCCAGGGTTGTCAGGATCTGTACAACAATCCACATTATGCACAGAAAAGCCGCATGGTATTCCTGACCAACCACGACATAAACGCCTACGAGGGTTCGGACAACGAACGGTACGGACAATGGCTGCAACCCCTTACCGTACTTGCCTTTACGATCTACGACATGCCCCTGATCTACAACGGTCAGGAAATCGGCATGAACCAACGCATGGGACTGTTTGACAAAGACAATGTACAATGGACACCCGTAAACACAACGATGAACACCCTCATCCGGCAGATGACCCGTCTCAAACGCACACAACCCGCGCTGGAAGGAGGGCCCAACCGCGGTAGTCTCACCCGCCAGCAGGTGGGAAATGATCAGGTATATGCCTACACACGCAAAAAAGGAAACAACAAAGTGGTTATTTTTCTTAACTTTGCCTCACAATCCACCACGTTCGGTTTAAACGGGACTACCGTAGCGGGAAAGTATACCGATTTCCTGACCGGAGAAGAGAAAGAGTTGACCTCCTCCTCTTCCTTTACGATCCCGGCAAACGGATATGCTATTTTCGTCAGATGACATCAACCAATATATTATAAGCAATGAAAAAACTATTAAACTTCCTGTTCCTGGGTGTGATACTGCTGGCAACAGGATGTGAACGAACAGCGTCAGACCAGGTACAATCTCCTGACAAGAAACTGACCCTGCAGGTGGGAACCACAGATGGGAAACTGTACTATCAGGTGTCCCGCAACGATCAGCCTGTGATCCGTCCCTCTCACTTGGGCTTCCATCTCTCCGACAGCAACCTGTCTGAGGGTTTGGAGATCAGCGGCATCCGCCATTCCTCTT
>JAJBTC010000183.1 GCA_020861095.1 Bacteroides sp. | reverse complement strand
ATAGATACATGTCATAAAAATTATGGATTATCTTCTCTTCCGCAACCTGTTTCTGAGTCAGATGTAAACCGAAAATACGAATTTTACTGATAATTTGTGTATAATGAGGATTATTATTCGTATCTTTGTCGCCCGAATTCTGTCTACTAACGTATGAGATAGGGGTTTGGGATTTATCCTTTTTTTGGGACCTAAAATAGAAATACCTTGGGAAAGTTTGATAAGTACAAGATCGATTTGAAAGGCATGCAGGTGGCTTCGGTTACCTATGACTATCTGTTGGATAGTGTGTTTTTTGCAGATATAGATGGCCCGGAAGTTCAGAAAGGCCGTGTTCAGGTTCAGGTAACAGTCAAAAAGACCAGTCATACCTATGAACTTACTTTTCAGACAGAGGGTATTGTATGGGTACCCTGCGACCGTTGTCTGGACGAAATAGAGATCCCGGTATCCTCCACGGATACCCTGATCGTAAAGTTTGGTCCGGGATATGCGGAAGAAGGAGAAAATCTGATCGTTATTCCGGAAGAAGAAGGAGAGATCAATGTGGCCTGGTTTATGTATGAGTTTATAGCACTTTCTCTTCCTATGAAGCATGTACATGCTCCGGGTAAGTGCAACAAGTCTATGACCGGAAAATTGAGTAAACACCTGCGTACTTCCTCTGACGAAGAGCAGGAAGGTTCTTTCGGAGCAGATGAATCCATGCTGTTGGAAGAAGATCAACAGGATGGTGGTGACAAAACCGATCCACGCTGGAATGAATTAAAGAAACTATTAGATAATAATTAAAGATTAGAACAAAATGGCACATCCTAAGAGAAGACAATCAAAAACCAGAACTGCGAAGAGAAGAACTCACGATAAGGCAGTAGCTCCTACTTTGGCAGTATGCCCGAACTGTGGAGAATGGCACGTGTACCATACTGTATGTGGAGCTTGTGGCTATTACAGAGGCAAACTCGCTATTGTGAAAGAGGAAGCTATCTGATCCTTTTCTCTTCTTTATGAAATGATACACCTGATAAAGTCTCTATATGCTGTAGACAGCCGGGACCTTATCAGGTGTAATAAATACTGATTATTGAATGTAATGGAAAAAATAAATGCGATTATCACAGGCGTCGGTGGGTATGTACCGGATTATGTTCTGAACAATGAAGAACTCTCCCGGATGGTAGATACCAATGACGAATGGATAATGACCCGTATCGGAGTAAAGGAAAGGCGGATATTGAACGAAGAAGGTCTGGGTACCTCCTACATGGCACGTAAAGCAGCCAAGCAATTGATGCAGAAAGCCGGTTCTCAGGCGGACGAGATTGATCTGGTGATTGTTGCTACCAGTACAGCTGATTATCCGTTTCCTTCTGTGGCTTCTATTCTTTGTGATAAATTAGGGCTTAAGAACGCATTTGCTTTTGATATGCAGGCTGCCTGCAGTGGTTTTCTATATGCTATGGAGACAGCTGCTTCTTTCATCCGTTCCGGAAGATACAAAAAGATCATTGTAGTAGGGGCAGATAAAATGTCTTCCATTACCAATTATACAGACCGGGCCACCTGTCCGATCTTTGGAGATGGTGCCGCTGCAATTATGGTAGAGCCGACCACAGAAGAGTACGGGGTACTCGATTCTATTTTGCATACAGACGGGAAAGGGCTTCCTTTTTTACATATGAAGGCAGGAGGTTCGGTTTGTCCGGCTTCTTACTTTACCGTGGACAATCATTTACACACGGTGTACCAGGAAGGACGTACCGTGTTCAAATATGCGGTATCCAATATGTCAGATGTGAGTGCTACTATTGCCGAGAAAAACAATCTGACCAAAGACAACATCGATTGGGTAGTTCCTCATCAGGCAAATATGCGTATTATTGACGCAGTAGCTAATCGTATGGAGATTCCTTTGGAAAAGGTACTGATCAATATTGATCGTTACGGGAATACAAGTGCCGCCACTTTGCCGTTGTGTATATGGGACTTTGAAAGCAAATTGAAGAAAGGGGATAACCTGATTTTCACAGCGTTCGGAGCAGGTTTCACCTGGGGAGCGGTGTATGTGAAATGGGGTTATGACAGTCAGAATTAAAATAGTTCTCCTATAAGATATAGAAAAGACGCATCCTATTTAGTTTCGGTGCGTTTTTTTGTCTCACATCGTAAATAAACAGAGAGATGCATAAAGCCGGATTTGTAAATATCGTAGGTAATCCCAATGTCGGAAAGTCGATATTGATGAACCTGTTGGTCGGAGAACGTATTTCCATTGCCACCTTCAAGGCACAAACCACCCGTCATCGCATCATGGGTATATATAATACCGATGAGATGCAGATCGTATTCTCGGATACTCCGGGCGTACTCCAGCCTGCGTACAAGCTTCAGGAATCTATGCTCAACTTTTCCCGATCGGCCCTTGTCGATGCGGATATCCTGCTCTATGTAACCGATGTGATCGAATCTCCCGACAAGAACCCGGAGTTCGTTGCTAAAGTGAAAGAACTGGATATACCGGTACTCTTGCTGATCAATAAGATAGACTTAACCGATCAGGAGAAGCTGGTATCGCTGGTGGAAGCCTGGAAAGAGTTGCTGCCTCAGGCAGAGATCATCCCTATCTCGGCAGGTAATAAGTTTAATGCGGATTATGTTATGAAACGGATCGGGGAACTTTTGCCGGATTCTCCTCCGTTCTTTGATAAGGATCAATGGACCGACAAGCCGGCACGTTTCTTTGTGACAGAGATCATCCGGGAGAAGATCTTACTGTACTACGACAAAGAAGTGCCTTACTCGGTAGAGGTCGCTGTGGAAGAGTTTAAAGAAGATAACCGGAAGATACATATACGGGCGGTGATCTATGTGGAGCGAGATTCACAGAAAGGGATTATCATTGGCAAACAGGGAAAAGCGCTGAAGAAAGTCTCCACGGAAGCCCGCAAAGATCTGGAACGTTTTTTCGGGAAGACCATTTTTCTGGAAACGTATATAAAGGTAGATAAGGACTGGCGTAGCTCGGACCGCGAATTGCGCAGCTTTGGCTATCAGTTGGATTAAAATATATATTCATACGACTGTGACAGTCGCAAAAAGAAGGAAATTAATATGGGAAATTTAGTAGCAATCGTAGGACGTCCCAATGTAGGAAAATCTACCCTGTTCAATCGTCTCACCAAGACCCGTCAGGCCATTGTGAATGATGAAGCAGGAACTACCCGTGATCGTCAATACGGAAAGTCAGAATGGGTCGGACGCGAGTTCTCTGTGGTAGATACCGGAGGATGGGTAGTCAACTCAGATGATATTTTTGAAGAAGAGATCCGTAAGCAGGTACTGCTGGCGGTAGAAGAAGCAGATGTGATCTTATTTGTGGTAGATGTGATGAATGGTATTACGGACCTGGATATGCAGGTAGCTACCATTCTGCGTCGCTCGAAAAGTCCGGTTATCGTGGTTGCCAATAAAACAGATAATCATGAGTTGCAATACAATGCCCCTGAATTCTATAAACTGGGCCTGGGAGATCCTTATTGTGTCTCGGCGATGACCGGAAGCGGTACGGGAGAGCTGATGGACGTGATTATAGATAAATTTAAGAAAGAAACAGATGAGATCCTGGATGAAGACATCCCGCGTTTCGCGGTGGTAGGACGTCCGAATGCCGGTAAATCTTCTATCATCAATGCCTTTATCGGTGAAGAACGAAATATCGTAACCGAGATAGCAGGTACCACCCGCGACTCCATTTATACGCGTTACAATAAATTTGGTTTTGATTTTTACTTAGTAGATACTGCGGGTATCCGTAAGAAAAACAAGGTGAATGAAGATCTGGAATACTATTCCGTCGTACGTTCCATCCGTGCCATTGAAGGAGCAGATGTATGTATCCTGATGGTAGACGCAACCCGTGGTATAGAAGGTCAGGACCTGAATATCTTTTCTCTGATCCAACGCAACTCCAAAGGATTGGTCGTTGTGGTCAATAAGTGGGACCTGGTGCAGGATAAGACGACAAAGGTGATAAAGACGTTTGAAGAAGCCATCCGGTCGCGTTTTGCCCCTTTTGTGGATTTTCCGATCGTGTTCAGTTCCGCACTCACCAAGCAACGTATCCTGAAAGTCTTAGAAGAAGCCAAAGCCGTATATGAGCATCGTCAGATCCGTATCCCGACCGCCCGGCTCAATGAAGAGATGCTTCCGCTGATCGAAGCCTATCCTCCTCCTGCCGCGAAGGGAAAATACATAAAGATCAAATATGTAACTCAACTACCCAATACGCAGGTGCCCTCTTTCGTTTTCTTCGCCAATCTGCCGCAATACATAAAAGAACCCTATAAGCGTTTTCTGGAGAACAAGATGAGAGAGAAATGGGAACTGTCAGGTACACCGATCCATATCTATATTCGTCAGAAATAGTCAGGCCATAAAAAAGCTCCGGAGATAGTTCCGGAGCTTTTTTATGGGTAAGACAGAGCCGTCTTAACCTTCCAGTTGCTGTACTTCCGTCTCTTTGACCTTTCGGAACAGATCGGAAGCAAAGATAAAATCATTCAGTTTCTGATTGGAAGAGGTGAATATATCTTCTTTGGTTCCTTCCCACTCTTTGTTTCCTTCGTAGATATAGATGATCTTCTCCCCGATCCCCATCACCGAGTTCATGTCGTGTGTGTTGATGATGGTAGTGATCTGGTATTCCTGTGTAATGTCGTGTATCAATTCGTCGATGACAAGCGAGGTTTTCGGGTCCAGTCCCGAGTTGGGTTCATCACAGAACAGGTACTGAGGTTCTAAAGCGATAGCCCGGGCAATAGCCACGCGCTTCTGCATCCCTCCACTGATCTCTCCGGGAAACTTGTCTCTGGCATCGCTCAGGTTTACCCTGTCTAAGCAGAACATCGCCCTTTTTTCTTTCTCGCGGTGATTTAGATTGCTGAACATGTTCAGAGGGAACATCACATTTTCCAGCACAGACAAAGAGTCGAACAGGGCCGCACTCTGGAAGATCATTCCCATCTCCCTGCGCAATAGCTTTCTCTCTTTTTTACCCATCGTCAGAAAGTTCCGGTTGTCGTACAGCACTTCTCCTTTTTCGGGGATCAGCAAACCTACAATACACTTCATCAGCACTGTTTTTCCGGAACCACTCTGCCCGATAATGAGATTTGTCTTCCCATTCTCGAAAGTAGCGTTTATATCTTTCAATACGTCTTTGCCTTCGAAAGATTTATATAGATTTTTGATCTCGATCATCCCATCAGAAGTTTAGTGAGTACCAGGTCGGAAAACAGGATCAGGACGCTGCTGCTTACCACAGCGTCTGTAGAAGATTTACCTACCGCAATGGAGCCCCCTTCTACGGTATATCCGAAGAAAGAAGAAACACTGGCAATAATGAAAGCGAAAAACAGGGATTTGATGAAACTGCACCAGATAAACCACTCTACAAACATATATTGCAGTCCATATTCCAGATCATTGGCAGACATCACCCCGGCAAACCAACACGTGGCGAACGCGCCGATGATACCTGCGAATATGCTGAATGTAACCAATATCGGTATCACAGAGACCATGGCCGCGATCTTGGGCAGGATCAGATACGAGGCGGAGTTGACTCCCATGATCTCCAGCGCGTCTATCTGTTGGGTAACCCGCATGGTCCCCAATTCCGAGGCAATGTTAGAACCCACTTTCCCGGCAAGGATCAGACACATGATGGAAGAAGAGAATTCCAGCAACAGGATTTCACGGGTTACATACCCTACGGTCCAACGGGGCATCCAGGGACTTTCAATATTGAGTTTGATCTGTATCGTGATCACGGCTCCGATAAAGAAAGAGATGAGCAGTACAATGCCGATCGAGTTTACCCCCAGTTGTTCGATCTCTTTGATGTATTGTTTGAAGTACATGCTTAACCGTTCCGGTCTCGAAAAGGTTCGCTTCATCAGGAGAAGGTATCTTCCAACTGTTTTTAACGCTTTATGCATAAACCTTTAATTTGTTGCAAATGTACATTATTTCGGCTTATTTTTACTACATTTGCCGCAAAATAAGAGGGCATGGAACATAGTAAAATGATACTTCGGACCGAGGATCTGGTGAAGAAATATGGCAAACGCACGGTTGTGAACCATGTTTCGATCCATGTAGAGCAGGGAGAGATCGTGGGGCTACTGGGGCCGAACGGTGCCGGAAAGACAACCTCTTTTTACATGACAGTGGGCCTTATCACTCCCAACGAAGGGCGTATTTTCCTGGACGATCTGGAGATCACCAAATATCCGGTGTACAAACGTGCCCAGACCGGGATCGGGTATCTGGCTCAGGAGGCTTCGGTATTTCGTCAGATGAGTGTGGAAGATAACATCGCTGCTGTGCTTGAGATGACAAATAAACCTCTGGACTATCAGAAAGATAAGCTGGAAAGTCTGATCGCCGAGTTCCGTTTGCAGAAAGTGCGGAAGAACCTGGGAAATCAGCTTTCCGGAGGAGAACGCCGGCGTACGGAGATCGCGCGCTGTCTGGCTATCGATCCCAAGTTCATTATGCTGGATGAACCCTTTGCCGGAGTAGACCCGATCGCTGTGGAAGATATCCAGCAGATCGTATGGAAACTCAAAGACCGCAATATCGGTATCCTGATCACAGACCACAACGTACAGGAAACCTTAAGTATCACCGACAGAGCTTATCTCTTGTTTGAAGGAAAGATCCTTTTCCAGGGTACTCCGGAAGAACTGGCCGAAAACCAGGTCGTTCGTGAGAAATACCTCAGTAACAGTTTTGTACTGCGGCGTAAAGATTTCCAGTTGTAAGGCGGTTATCTGATTTCTTCCGGTATATACTCCAGCCAGATTCTGTCTACACCTTACATCCCGTTCTCTTCGTAAATAGGTTCCGGATAGGTATCTGTAAAATAGTTCCGGATCACTTCCGTTACCTGAAATCCCATTTTCCTGTAGAAAGTGAGCTGAAAGAATTCTACGCTTTCTATCCCTGTACCACCGGTGCCTGAACAGATCCTCCGGTTCCCGTATCGCTCCATCAGGTATTTCATCGTCCGGGTGACATGCCCTTGTCTGAGGTGAGAAGGGTGGGCGACGAGGTTTTTGAGTTCGACAGGATCTCCCTCCGTTTTCATCAGGGCAGCACATACGACTTCTTCTCCTTTTTTCGTTACATACAGATCTCCGGCAGACAGACAGGAACGTACCCTCTCTTCAGAGGGGGCTGCGATCAGTAACAGCTCCGGATATCTTTCTTTGTTACAGCGGATCTGCTCTATGTAGTATGGCATATATACAGTGTCGGTTATAAAAAAACCTCCGGCCTGGAAAGGCCGGAGGTCTCTTTTATTTCCCTATATTTCTTTTTTAGAATTTAGGTCTGGCTTCTTTGACAACCATCGTACGTCCTTCGTACTCTGCGCCATTCAGTTCGGCAATCGCTTTAGCACCTTCTGAGTCATCAGGCATTTCCACGAAAGCAAAACCTTTTGATCTGCCGGTTTCACGATCCATGATTACTTTTACAGAGTTTACTGTACCGTAATCTTCCATAACTTGTTGAATGTCTGCTTCCCTAACACGGTAGTTAAGGTTTCCTACATAAATGTTCATAATGAAAAAAAATAAAAATAATTAAATGAATAAAACTCTCTGAATAACGGCAGATCATAACAAAGATTTAGAATAACAGAGAGTTTACAAAAACGTTTTGAAAACGGAAAGTAAAAACTTGTAATAAAATCGCGAAACTAATGCGCCATCATTCGGCAGCAAAGAAACACATTTATTTTTAAAAAACAATAAAAACAGAAGAGTTCTTTTTATTAATTATCTGAAAAATAATAAAGATAACTTTCTTTAAGACAGCAATTCGCAGAACCCGGAAAGATGAAAAATCTTAAATCTGATCCGTCTGTTGGACGGCAAGCCTGGTTTCCTGTTGCAATCTGGCGAATGGAAGAGCAAGTGGACTCCGACAAGAGTAATGATGCAATAAAATAGTGGGGCATGTTTTTTGATAATTGAAAGATTAGCACTAATTTTGCACCCTTGTTTATAAACAGAACCGAATATAAATCAAATAAATAATTGTCATAATGGACGTTTCATTGCAAAACATTGACAAAGTAAGCGCGTTACTTACCGTAAAGATCGAAAAAGCTGACTATCAGGAGCAGGTGGATAAATCATTGAAAACGCTTCGTCAGAAAGCTCAGTTGCCGGGATTCCGCAAGGGAATGGTACCTATGAGCCTGGTAAAGAAGATGTATGGAAAGTCGGCTGTCGCAGAAGAGGTCAATAAGTTGCTTTCGGAAAAGGTATACGGATACATCAAAGAAAACAACCTCAATATCCTGGGTGAGCCTCTGCCGAATGAAGACAAGCAACCGGTAGTGGATTTCGATACCATGGAAAATTTTGAGTTCCTTTTCGATATTGCTCTGGCTCCGGAGTTTCAGGCAGAACTTACCGCTGAAGATCAGATAGACTATTATACCATCGATGTCACAGACGAGATGGTAGACAACCAGATCAGGAGCTATACGCAACGTACCGGTAGATACGAACAGGTAGACAACTATCAGGATAAAGATATGCTGAAAGGTCTGTTGGCGGAACTGGACGAGAACGGTAGTACCAAAGAAGGGGGTATTCAGGTAGAAGGTGCGGTGATGATGCCCGCTTATATGTCTGACGAAGAGCAGAAAGCGATTTTCACAACAGCGAAAGTAAACGATGTGCTTACCTTCAATCCGAATAAAGCCTTCGGTGGCAATGAAGCGGAGATTGCTTCTCTGTTGAAGATCGGAAAGGAAGCAGTAGCCGATATGCAGTCTGATTTCAGCTTCCAGGTAGAAGAGATCACCCGTTTTATCGATGGCGAACTGAACCAGGAGCTTTTCGACCAGGTATTCGGAGAAGGTGCTGTGAGCAGCGAAGAAGAGTTCCGCGCCAAAGTAAAAGAGAACATAGCCGGACAGTTTGTAGCAGATAGCAATTATAAATTCCTGCTGGATGTCCGTAAGGCATTGATAGAGAAAGCGGGTAAGCTCGAGTTCCCGGATGCGATCCTCAAGCGTATCATGCTCCTCAACAACCCGGAAAAGGGAGAAGAATTTGTCAATGAGAACTATGACAAGAGCCTTGAAGAACTCACCTGGCACCTGATCAAAGAGCAGCTTGTCAAGGAAAATGAGATCAAGGTAGAGCAGGAAGATGTGATACAGATGGCCCGGGAGGCTACCAAAGCTCAGTTTGCGCAATACGGTATGATGACTGTTCCCGACGAACTGCTGGACAATTACGCGCAGGAGATGCTCAAGAAAAAAGAAAGCATCGACGGATTGGTCAATCGGGTGGTAGATGCGAAGTTGTCGGCCGCTTTGAAAGAAAAAGTAAAATTGAATCAGAAAATGGTGAGCGTAGAAGAGTTTAACCAACTTTTCGCCTGATCGGTCACGCTCTGTAAAGAGCTGTACAGATACACAAACACAGAGTTTTTATAGATTTATAACTCTGTGTTTTTTTATAACGTATCCCTTTTTTGTTTCTTTGTAATAGATATTAATCCTTTAAAATAGAGAAAACAATGATGGATGATTTTAGAAAATATGCGACCAAACATCTGGGGATGAATGGTCTGGCATTGGATGGCGTGATCAACTCACAAGCCAGTTATCTGAATCCGTACATTCTGGAAGAAAGACAGTTGAATGTGACTCAGTTGGATGTGTTCTCCCGTCTGATGATGGACCGGATCATTTTCCTGGGTACACCGATCGATGATTATACAGCCAATACGTTACAAGCACAGTTGTTGTATCTGGATTCGGTAGACGCGGGTAAGGATATTTCCATATATATCAATTCGCCCGGCGGATCGGTATATGCCGGTCTGGGTATTTATGATACGATGCAGTTCATCTCCAGTGATGTGGCTACCATCTGTACAGGTATAGCCGCTTCTATGGCTGCGGTGTTGCTGGTGGCAGGTACCGAAGGCAAGCGCTCGGCACTGAGACACGCGCGTGTGATGATCCACCAGCCGCTGGGAGGTGCCCAGGGACAGGCTTCGGATATCGAGATCACTGCCCGGGAGATCGTGAAAATGAAGAAAGAACTTTATACCATTATTTCCGAACATTCGCATACTCCTTTTGAAAAGGTATGGGCCGACTCGGATCGTGACTACTGGATGACCTCTCAGGAGGCTAAAGAATATGGTATGGTAGATGAAGTGTTGATCAGAAAATAATATGGCAGGATCAAAAAGCAGCAATAAAAAGAAATGTAGCTTCTGCGGCCGTGCAGAGGAAGAGGTAGGTCTGTTGATCACCGGTCTGCACGGTAATATCTGTGATGTCTGTAGCATACAGGCCAACGAGATCGCACAGGAGGCTCATGGTATCTCACAAAAAAAGAACAAACCGGCACAACTCAACTTTGAAGATCTTCCCAAACCTGTGGAGATCAAGAAATTCCTCGATCAGTATGTCATCGGGCAGACAGATGCCAAGCGCTTTCTTTCGGTCTCGGTCTATAACCACTACAAACGACTGTTGCAGGTGAATGACGGGGATGATGTGGAGATCGAGAAATCCAATATTATCATGGTAGGAAGTACGGGTACCGGCAAAACATTGCTGGCCTGTACCATAGCCAAGCTCCTGCATGTCCCTTTTACCATTGTAGATGCTACCGTACTGACAGAGGCCGGATATGTGGGGGAAGATATCGAAAGCATCCTGACCCGGCTGTTGCAGGTGGCGGACTACAATGTTCCTAAAGCGGAGCAGGGAATTGTATTTATCGATGAGATCGATAAGATCGCCCGCAAGAGTGACAATCCCTCTATTACCCGTGACGTAAGCGGAGAAGGGGTGCAACAGGGACTGCTGAAGCTACTCGAAGGATCTGTTGTCAACGTTCCCCCCCAGGGAGGGCGCAAACATCCGGACCAGAAGATGATCCCGGTGAATACCCGGAATATCCTGTTTATCTGTGGCGGAGCTTTCGACGGTATCGAAAAGAAGATCGCTCAGCGACTCAATACCCATGTGGTAGGCTTCAATGCTTCCAGGGACAGTGCTAAAATAGACAAAGGAAATATGATGCAGTATATTGCTCCGCAGGACCTGAAGTCGTTCGGGCTCATTCCGGAGATCATCGGCCGTTTGCCGGTACTCACCTATCTGGAGCCTCTGGACCGGGAAGCGTTGCGTTCTATCCTGACTGAGCCTAAAAACTCGATCATCAAACAATATATCAAACTGTTTGAGATGGATGGGATCGAACTGACGTTCGACGAAGAGGTACTGGAATATATTGTCGACAAAGCGGTGGAATATAAACTCGGCGCGCGCGGGCTACGTTCCATTGTGGAAACCATCATGATGGATGTCATGTTCGAGATCCCTTCACAGGAGCGGAAGGCCTGTCGGGTGAACCTGGAATATGCGCAAAAACAACTGGAAAAGGCCAATCTTTCCAGGCTCCAGACGGCCTGAGCGGGCTGGCAACGTGAATTTAACAGGGGGTTCATGCAATTCTTGAAAATATTCGGTAATGAATAGTTGCTATTTTGGAAGTTGTTTCTAACTTTGTTACAACACTTATGAGTCACGACACATATTTAACATGGTATTGAAACAAACAACCTTAATAAAATGGCAGAAAAGAAGAATCTGATCGATCACCTGAAAGAGTACTTTGGATTCGACAATTTCAAAGGAAATCAACAAGCTATCATACATAATCTCCTTGATGGCAAGGATACGTTTGTGCTGATGCCGACAGGCGGGGGGAAATCGTTGTGCTATCAGTTGCCTTCTTTATTGATGGAGGGTACGGCTATTGTGATCTCTCCCCTGATCGCGTTGATGAAGAACCAGGTAGATGCCATGCGCAATTTCAGTGAAGAAGATGGGGTGGCCCATTTTATTAATTCTTCGTTGAACAAGAGCGCGATCGATCAGGTACGTACGGATATCCTGGCCGGAAAGACGAAGTTACTGTATGTTGCTCCGGAGTCACTCACGAAAGAGGAGAATGTCGAGTTCCTGAGAAGCGTAAAGATCTCTTTTTATGCCGTAGACGAAGCACATTGTGTCTCGGAATGGGGACATGATTTCAGACCGGAATACCGGAGGATACGACCGATCATTAATGAGATCGGCAAAGCCCCTCTGATCGCGCTGACAGCTACCGCAACACCCAAAGTACAACACGATATCCAGAAAAACCTGGGCATGGTGAACGCAGAGGTCTTCAAGTCCTCGTTCAACCGCCCCAACCTGTATTACGAAGTACGTTCCAAGACGAATAACGTCGATAAGGATATCATCAAATTCATTCGCAACCATCCGGAGAAGTCTGGGATCATCTATTGCCTGAGTCGCAAGAAGGTAGAAGAGCTGGCAGAGATCCTGCAAGCCAACGGGGTCAATGCCCGGGCCTATCACGCCGGTATGGATTCTGCTACCCGCACCAAGAACCAGGATGATTTTCTGATGGAACGGATAGAGGTGATCGTGGCCACTATCGCTTTCGGAATGGGGATCGATAAGCCGGATGTCAGGTATGTCATTCATTACGATATCCCGAAAAGTCTGGAAGGCTATTATCAGGAGACGGGAAGAGCCGGCAGAGACGGTGGCGAAGGCAAATGCATTACCTTTTATACAAATAAAGACCTGCAGAAACTGGAAAAGTTCATGCAAGGCAAACCTGTGGCAGAGCAGGAAATCGGAAAGCAGCTGCTGTTGGAGACTGCTGCGTATGCCGAATCTTCCGTATGTCGCCGAAAGACGTTGTTGCACTATTTCGGTGAGGAGTATACGGAAGAAAACTGTGGAAATTGTGACAACTGTTTAAACCCTAAAAAACAAGTGGAGGCTCAAGACTTATTATGTTCCGTGATCGAGACAGTGATCGCGGTGAAAGAAAACTTTAAAACCGACTATGTGATAGACATTTTGCAGGGAAAGGAGACATCCGAGGTACAAGCCCATTTGCATGAAGACCTGGAGGTGTTCGGTTCCGGTATGGGAGAAGAAGACAAAACCTGGAACGCGGTGATCCGGCAAGCACTTATTGCGGGCTATCTGGCCAAAGATGTGGAAAACTACGGTACCCTCAAGGTGACCGATGCGGGAAGGAAATTCCTCACCAAACCTGTTTCTTTCAAAATAACCGAAGACAATGAATTCGAGGAAACAGAAGAAGAAACCCCTACCCGTGGGGGTGGTTCCTGCGCGGTAGACCCGGTATTGTATTCCATGCTGAAAGATCTTCGCAAGAAGCTTTCCAAGAAGCTGGGTGTGCCTCCGTATGTCATCTTCCAGGATCCTTCTCTGGAGGCTATGGCTACGATCTATCCGGTGTCTCTGGATGAATTGCAGAATATTCCCGGAGTCGGTGCCGGGAAGGCCAAACGATACGGACAGGAGTTCTGCGTATTGATCAGGAAACATTGTGAAGAGAACGAGATCGAACGCCCGGAAGATCTGAGGGTGCGTACGGTGGCTAATAAGTCCAAGCTCAAAGTATCTATCATTCAGACCATAGACCGTAAAGTGGCATTAGATGATATTGCTGTGTCCAAAGGGATCGAATTCAATGATCTTCTGGATGAAGTAGAAGCCATTGTGTATTCGGGAACCAAGCTCAATATCGATTATTTCTTAGATGAGATCATGGACGAAGATCATCTGCTGGATATCTACGATTATTTCAAGGAGTCTACGACAGATAGCATAGAAGACGCGCTGGAAGAGTTGGGCGATGAGTTTACGGAAGAAGAAGTACGGCTGGTGAGGATCAAGTTTATCTCTGAAATGGCCAACTGATCCGCACGGCTGTTTGATAAGACCAGAAATTTGTAAGACCAGAAAGAGAGGCCATCCCATACCGGGGTGGCCTCTCTCTGGTTCCGAAGCAGGAGAAAAACAGGGTTATTTCCCGGATAGCCGGATAAAAAGCGTATCTTTGCGGGCAACCATCCTTAAGGAGTGTGTATGAAATCGTGGTGCTTTTTTGCTTTTCTGTGTGGGGTCTTTTCTTTCTCAGCCGCCCAGGAAACGAGTGTGTTAACTGTCGGTGACCGTGCCTTCCGGCTTTCCGAACTGGAGTGGCTGTATCGTCATACGGACCAGGCGGGAGAGTTTCTCCTGTTTCCGGAGCATGTGGTACAGGCGCAGTTGAAAGTACAGGAGGCTATACGGGAAGGACTGGATACTACAGCTACCTACAAGCGGGAAGTAGCCGCTTACCAGCGGGATCTGTTGTTTCGTCTGATGACCGCAGGAAAAGCCGATGATCAGGCGACCCGGGAAGAGACGGTCCGGATCTTACATGCGATACATCCGTTGCCACAGAACCTTTCCCGTTCTGCGGTGAACCAGGCCGGACAGCGAATGCGTTCGTTGCATCAGGTATGGACACAGATACAGGGAGAAGAGGCTTTCCGCAGAGCGGCAGACAGTTGTTCGGTGAGGTGCACCGAAGAGTGGATCCATCGGCTGGATCTGCCACGCGACATGGAGCAGCGGATCTTTTCCCTGGATATCCGGGAAATATCGGAGCCTTTTTTCTCTCCGTGGGGGGATCCACATCGTGCAGGTACTGGATAAGCGGACGGAAACAACGGATCCGCGGAAAACAGCCCCGGAAGCCTCTTTCCTGAGACAGTGGAGGGAAGAAAAAGTACAGGAGTTGAAACAGCGGCATTCCTTTTCTTTGCATGAAGAAGGGATCAGTGATCTGTTTCTGAACGGGTTTACGTCGCAGCCACTTTTTTCTTACCGGGGACGCTCCTATACAGGAGTGGAGTTCTCGGATTTCCGGACCCATATCCCTTATTCATTAAGAAGGCAACTGGAACTGTTTACAGATCATACTCTTTTGTCCGTTGAAGCCACCGGGCTGATGGAGCAGGATATGGACTACCGGATGGCAGTCTGGCAACACAGTGACAGTTTACTGATCCGGGCCATTACGGAAAGGAAGATCGCTCCTTTGCTGGAAGATACGATGGGCTTACAGACCTATTTTATGACGAATCGCGCGCGTTATACATGGGAGTTGCCCCGTTTCAGAGGGGTGGTTCTGCATACTTCCACAAAGAAGATCGCGCGGGAAGTGAAGAAATTCCTGAAAAAACTACCGGAGCATGAGTGGGCATCTGCCCTTGCTCTTACCTTTAACGGTGAACATGCACCCCAGGTCTGTTTTGAACAGGGAGAATACGCCATCGGGCAGAACTCCTGTGTAGATAAGCTCCTCTTTAAACAAGGCGGTTTTTCGCCGGTTGAGGGATATCCTGTTACTACCCTTATCGGGAAAAAAGTGTCCGGACCGGAAGATTGGAAAGAGGTACAGGAAAGAGTGATCCGGGAATATGGCGAAGCGTTGGAAATCAATTGGTTGAAGGAACTCCGGAAGAAAAGCGTGGTTGAAATTAACGAAGAGGTTTTAAAAACAGTTAATAATCACTGAAGCAATCGATTATTACACTATCTTCGTACCTTGGAAAAAGTATAGATTGGCTCAGCATGCGGAATGTCTTTTTGTTTTTTATAACAGTCTTATTCTTTGTGAGTTGCGGTGGAAAAAGAGATCATCGTGGGCAATGGCCTTTGGTAGAGGTAGAGGGGAATATTTTATACAAAGAGGACTTACTGGCAGTACTGCCCGCGGGTTTATCTGCTGACGACAGTCTGCTTTTCGCTGAGAATTATATCCGCAACTGGGTAGAGGATGTATTGCTCTACGAACAGGCACGCAGAAATATTCCCGACAGTGAGGAGGTGGAGAAGCTGGTAGAGAACTACCGGAAGTCACTCATTATGCACACCTATCAGCAGGAACTTATCCATCAGCGACTGAGCCGTGAACTAACCTCCCGTGAAATGGAAGAATACTATGAGAACAACAAAGGACTCTTCACCCTGGAATCTCCCATTGTAAAAGGGCTGTTCATCAAAGTACCTTTGAAAGCGCCCGGCCTCAACAATGTGCGCAGGTGGTACAGGGATGAGGATCTGGAGGCTGTAGAGAATCTGGAGAAATACAGTTTGCAGCACGCGGTGAAATATGAATATTTCTACGACAAATGGGTGGCTCTTTCGGATGTCTTCGATCTGATCCCGGTGGATGTAGGTTCACCGGAAGAATATGTCAGAAAGAACCGGCAGATCGAACTGAAAGATACGGCGTTCTACTATTTTCTGCATGTGACCGATCTGCGCGTACAGGGAGAACAGGAGCCTTACGAGTTTGCCGAGTACCGTGTCAGAGAGATGTTGCTCAATCTCAACCGGGTAGAGTTTATGAGAACAGTGACAGACGAGTTGTATCAACGTGCCTTGAGAGGAAATAAAATAAAATATAATTATTAAATACACAGAATGAGAAAGTTTTTGAACTTTAGATGGCTTGTCATCGCATTATGTATAGGCTCCGGTTCCGCACTTTTCGGACAGGACAATGTCATAGACGAAGTCGTATGGGTAGTGGGAGATGAGGCTATCCTGAAATCGGAGGTAGAAGAGGCACGACTGAGCGCGTTGTACGAAGGACGTCGCTTCAATGGAGATCCCTATTGCATCATCCCGGAAGAACTGGCCGTGCAGAAACTGTTCCTGCATCAGGCTGCCTTAGATAGTATTGAAGTCAGCGAAGCGGAAGTGATACAACGGGTGGATCAGATGACCGAGCAATACATCCAGGCGATCGGTTCGCGGGAAAAACTGGAAGAGTATTTCAATAAGACCTCTTCCCAGATACGCGAAGTGTTGCGTGAAAATGCCCGTACGGGTCTCACTGTACAGCGGATGCAGCAGAAACTTGCGGGAGAGGTGAAAGTGACTCCGGCAGAGGTAAGGCGTTATTTCAAGGACCTGCCGCAGGATAGTATTCCTTACATTCCTACTCAGGTAGAGGTGCAGATCATCACGCAGCAGCCGCGCATCCCGATCGATGAGATCGAAGATGTGAAAAGAAGGCTCAGGGAATATACGGAAAGGGTTACTACCGGAGAGGCAGACTTCTCCACATTGGCACGTCTTTATTCCGAAGACCGCGGATCGGCCACGAAAGGGGGCGAACTGGGCTTCATGGGACGTGGCCAGCTGATCCCTGAGTATGCGAACGTAGCCTTCAACCTGCAAGACCCTGCCAAAGTGTCCAAGATCGTAGAGTCGGAATATGGCTTTCACATCATACAACTGATCGAAAAGAGAGGAGACCGTATCAATACACGGCACATCCTGCTCAAGCCGAAGGTGGCGGATGAGGATATGCTTGCAGCTTGCGCCCGGCTCGACTCCATCGCAGAGCAGATCCGTCTGAACGACTTCACTTTCGAAGAGGCGGCTACTTTCCTTTCTCACGACAAACATACCCGCAACAACCACGGGCTGCTGCCCAACCCGTATACGAATACTTCCCGGTTCGAAATGCAGGATCTGCCCCAGGAAATAGCCAAGATCGTAGAGGGGATGAATGTGGGTGAAGTGTCCAAAGCCTTTACGATGGTCAACGAAAGAGATGGGAAAGAAGTGTGTGCCATCGTGAAACTGAAAAGCCGTATCAACGGTCATAAAGCCACCATCAGTGACGACTATCAGAGCCTGAAAGATATTGTGATGGAGAAGAAGCAGGATGAGATATTGGAAAAATGGATCCTGGAGAAGCAGAAGCATACCTATGTGCGTATCAATGAAGGCTGGAGAGGATGTGCTTTCAGATATCCGGGATGGCTCAAAGACTAAAAGAAGATACAGGGTTCCGATGGAGGGAAAGCAGAAAAAAATATCTATACAGAGGTGGCATAGCATCCTGATCGCAGGTGTGCTGTGCCTCTTTGCACTGTTTGCATATGCTCAGGAGAGTGAACCGAAGAAAACGCGTGTAGACCTTCTGCATGCCGATGAAGGGGTTGCCGACAAACTGGCCCGCCCCGATGTACAGGTCCTGATCGGGAACGTACAGTTGCTGCACGACAGTATGTATATGTATTGCGACAGTGCGTTGATCTATGAGACCACCAATTCGGTAGAGGCTTTCAGCAATGTACGTATGGAGCAGGGAGATACCTTGTTCATCTATGGCGATTATCTCTTTTACGATGGTATGACACAGCTGGCCATGCTCCGGGAGAATGTAAAAATGATCAACAACAATACCACCCTGCTCACAGACAGTCTCAACTACGACCGTATCTATGAACTGGGATACTATTTTGAAGGAGGGATGCTGATGGATGAGGAGAATGTGCTCACTTCCGACTGGGGAGAGTACAGTCCGGCTACCAAGAACTCTGTATTCAATTACGATGTAAAGTTGGTGAATCCTCAGTTTACCCTTACGTCAGATACCCTGAGATACAATACGGATACCAAGATCGCCACTATACTGGGGCCTTCGGATATTGTCAGTGAGAACAACCATATCTATTCGGAACTGGGCTTCTACAATACCCTTACCGAGCAGGCCGAACTGCTCAACCGGTCGGTACTGACCAACGAAGGCAAGAAACTGACCGGAGACAGTCTGTTCTACGATCGTGTCCTCGGATACGGAGAGGCTTTTGACAATGTGGTGATGAATGATACGGTCCATATGAACATGCTTACGGGTGATTATTGTTATTACGATGAACTCACTGAGTTTGCCTATGCCACCGAGCGGGCAGTGGGGATCGATTATTCGCAGGGAGACAGCCTGTATATCCATGGAGATACGTTGCAGCTGAATACCTATTACCTGAATACGGACTCTATGTACCGGCAGATGAGAGCCCATTATAAGGTGCGCATATACCGTACCGACGTGCAGGGAGTGTGTGATTCGCTGGTCTTTGATAGCCGCGATTCCTGCCTGACGATGTATGTAGACCCGATCCTCTGGAACGAAGAGCAGCAGCTGCTCGGGGAAGAGATCAAGGTATATATGAATGACAGTACCATTGATTGGGCCCATGTGATCAACCAGGCGCTGAGTGTGGAGATGAAAGACTCGATCCGCTACAATCAGGTGGCGGGCAAGGAGATGAAAGCCTATTTTCAGGATGGGGAGATGCGACGGGTAGATGTGATCGGGAATGTATTGATCGTCTTCTATCCGGAGGAGAATGACGGGACCATGATCGGGATGAATACTTCGGAAACAAGTTTGCTGAATATTTATCTGCAGGAAAGAAAGATAGAGAAGATGGTGATGAGCCCGAAATCGAACGGGATCTTGTATCCTTTAGACCAGAGTCCGCCGGATAAATCCAGACTTCCTACTTTTGCCTGGTTCGATTATATACGTCCTTTAAACAAAGAGGATATCTTTAACTGGAGAGGCAAGAAGGAAGGGGAAGGGCTGAAGAAGAGTTCCAGACAGCCCGCGGCTTCACAGGGAAGAGAACGAATTTTAATGAGATAGTGTTATGGGAATGTTTAATGCCAGAAAGCCTCGCCGCTTCAACCACCAGTATATCTATGTGGACGAGCGGAAAGAGAAGCTTCAGAAGATGGAAGAAAGTGCGAAACGGGAGTTGGGGATGGCACCTGAAAAGGAGTTTTCCCCCGAAGACATCCGTGGCAAGTTTGTAGAAGGTACTACCCACCTGAAAAGAAGGAAGAAAAGTGGGAAAAGACCGGTGCATGCAGGTATTATTCTGATTATTATCGGGTTGCTGTTGTTTATCTGGCATTATCTGCAGACAGGTAGCTGGACATTCTGATTCACGGCCCATTGCCTGATGGCCTGTCCGGATGGGAACTACTCCTTCAGACAGGCTGTTTTTTATATACGACTGACTTTATTTATGAGCGACATTATCCAATTGTTACCCGATTCGGTAGCCAATCAGATCGCTGCCGGTGAGGTAATACAACGTCCGGCCTCTGTTGTGAAAGAACTTGTAGAGAATGCGATAGATGCCCAGGCACAACACATACATGTATTGATCGCTGACGCGGGGAAAACCTCCATCCAGGTGATCGATGACGGGAAAGGTATGTCCGAAACGGATGCCAGACTTTCGTTTGAAAGACATGCTACTTCCAAGATACGGGAAGCTGCCGACCTGTTCAGCCTGCATACCCTGGGGTTCCGGGGAGAGGCCCTGGCCTCCATCGCCGCCATTGCCCAGGTCGAACTCAAGACCCGTCAGGAGAGCCGCGAACTGGGAACCCGGATCTTGGTATCCGGGTCACGGGTAGAAGCCCAGGAGGCCATAGCTACTCCCAAAGGGAGTAATTTCTGTGTCAACAATCTGTTCTTCAATGTACCTGCGCGCAGGAAATTCCTGAAGTCCAACACCACCGAGTTGAGCAATATCCTGGCCGAGTTCGAGCGGATCGCTCTGGTACATCCCGAAGTGGCGTTTACGTTGTACAGCAACGATTCGCAACTGTTCAATCTGCCTGCCTCTCCGTTGCGTCAGCGCATTCTCCATATCTTTGGAAAGAAACTCAACCAGCATCTGCTGAGTATAGGGGTAGAGACCACGCTGATCCGTCTTTCGGGCTACGTGGCCAAGCCGGAGACCGCGCGCAGGAAGGGAGCGCATCAGTTCTTCTTTGTGAACGGGCGCTACATGCGTCATCCCTATTTTCATCGCGCGGTGATGGATGCCTACGAGCAGCTGATACCTGTCGGCGATCAGATCTCTTATTTCCTTTACTTAGAGGTCGATCCGGCGAACATTGACGTAAATATCCATCCGACCAAGACGGAGATCAAATTCGAGAACGAACCGGCCATCTGGCAGATCCTGTCGGCTGCGGTCAAAGAGTCATTGGGAAAGTTCAACGCGGTACCTTCCATTGATTTCGATACCGAAGGAAGGCCGGATATCCCGGCTTTTGAGCAGAGTCAGCCCATCGCACCTCCCCAGGTGCAGGTAAACAGGGACTATAATCCTTTCAAGACCTCTGCGTACAGCCGGCCCGAAGTAAACTGGGACGCTCTGTACAGCGGCATAGAAAAAGCCAGTAAACTCAATCAGCCGGAACAGGCCGACACGCAGGAACTTCCTCAGGAGTTCTCTTTTCAGCAACCTGCCGGAGACGGGGAACAGTCTTCTCTGCACCCTTCTTCCCCGGAGACCGGATCGGAGAAAGGTACACAGCATCTGCAACTCAAAGGAAAATATATCCTTACCTCGGTTCGGTCCGGACTGATGCTGATCGATCAGCATCGCGCGCACGTAAGGGTGCTGTTTGACAGGTACATGGTGCAGATCCGGGAAAAACAGGGGATCTCGCAGAGAGTACTGTTTCCCGAGATCCTGCAACTTCCTCCTTCTGAAGCCGCTGTACTACAGGGCATCCTGGGCGAACTGGCCTCCTTAGGTTTCGAACTCACCGATCTGGGAGGTGGGAGCTATGCCATCAACGGCATACCCTCCGGCATAGAAGGTCTGGACCCGGTGAATCTGATCGGCAGTATGATCCGTACGGCAATGGAAAAGGGCAGCGATGTGAAGGAAGAGGTACAGCAATTCCTCGCGTTGACATTGGCCAGGGCCGCAGCTATCGTGTATGGGCAGGTGCTGAGCGACAGAGAGATGGCCAGTCTGGTCGATGATCTGTTTGCCTGCCAGACTCCCAGCTATACCCCTGACGGGAAGACGGTGCTGGATACGATCCGTGACGAAGAGATAGAGAAAATGTTCAGATAAAAGAAATATATCGTTTGAATAAACCTGACAAAGTCCGGTTGACCCGAGTGGGTCGGCCGGACTTTTTTTATGGGTTTGGCAGTCGCCGGACCGGGCTGTCCCTTTCCGTAGCGGCTTCCTCGTTGATAATAAGAAACTTTACTTTTGGCTTAAAAATACATTTTTTCAAAACCTTTTAGTCCGGTAGGTGTTATTTAGTTAGTTTCAATCATAAAAAGGAATTTAATAACCACTTTAACGATTTTAAAAAGGTATATGAAAAAGATTCTACTGGTGCTGGCGTTGGCCAGCTTGACTTCTGTGGCGATGGCACAGACTTACTCGGGCTATGAGAATGCTACGGGTGACAGATACGAGGTATTTACCAATAGCTTCGGTAGCAACTGGTTCATCTCTGTAGGAGGTGGTGCTTCGGTACTTTTCGGAGATTATGATGTACAGGGAAAGTTTGGTAAACGTATCAGCCCGACACTGAATGCCTCTTTAGGTAAATGGTTTACTCCGGGCCTGGGATTGCGTATACAGTACAGTGGTCTGAAAGCTACCGGTTTTACTTATAATGGTAATAATCCTTACAGACGAGGTGGATTACAGAGCTCTGATGATCTTCAGAATGGGGGTAACATCTATAAGCACAGACATAGCTATATGAATGTGCATGGAGACATCTTATTCAACCTGAGTGCCATGTTGGGTGGATACGATGAAAATCGTGTTTACGAGTTTATTCCTTATCTGGGTGCTGGTTTTGTTCATAATTATTCCGGACCACAGGCCAATATGTTCTCTGTGAATGCGGGTATTATCCATAAATTCCGCCTGGGCAGAGCATGGGACCTGAATATTGAAATGTCTTTCATGGGTACAGAGGATAGATTTGATGGGGATGTACATGGAAGCGGATGGAGAAGATACGACGGTGTTGCCAGTGTAACTGCCGGTCTGACTTACTACTTCACTCCGCGTGGTTTCCGCAAACCGGTTCCTGCCCGTCAGCTGATCTCAGAATCGGAACTGCGTGACCTGCGTGACCGTATGAACAGACTTTCTATGGAGAATCAGAACCTGCAAAATCAACTGGATGAATGTAACAGACGTCCGACTGTTGTGGAAAGACCAGCTGTTGTATCTGTGAATGCTCCTCGTGCGGTATTCTTCAAGATCAACTCCTCTACGATTTCTCCGCAGGGTATGCTTAACATTGAGTTCCTGACCAACGTATTGAAGAACAATCCGGATATGAAGGTGAAAGTTACAGGTTATGCTGACTCTCAGACCGGTAGCGCTCCTTACAACCAGGGCTTGAGCGAAAGACGTGCTGCTGCTGTGGTAGATGCTATGGTAAACCGTTTCGGTATCGATCGTAGCCGTATCAGCTCCGAAGGTGATGGTGGGGTAAATACATACAACCCGTATTACCTCAACCGTCAGGCTTACATCGAAGTAGTTCAGTAAGCCAACGGATCCCAATAAAAAAATCCTGCAAACTCTCCGTTGCAGGATTTTTTTTGTATGTGATTGTAAGAAAACTACTCGAAAAGTGCAATTGCCTTTTCCGGATCTTATTTGTTGCGGAATCCCATGATCTCCCGCACTTCCTTCATGGTACGTGCCGCGCTTTCCCGGGCTTTCTCCGCACCCATACGCGCCACCTTATCCAGTAGTTCTTTGTTGGCTGCGTATTCCTGTATACGTTCCAGGATCGGCGCGTTGAACGCAGCGATATCCGCAGCCAGTTGTTTCTTCAGGTCTCCGTAGCGGATGGAGCAATCGTTCCATTTCTCCTCGAAATAGTCGTAGGTATCGGCAGAAGATACGATATTCAGGAAAGAAAAGAGATTTTGTATTACTTCCGGCTTTTCGCTGTTGGGCTTGGTAGGTCCGGAGTCTGTAACAGCTTTCATTACCTTTTTGCGGATCGTTTCCGCGTCATCCTTCAGGTAGATGCAGTTGCCCTCCGACTTACCCATTTTGCCACTACCGTCCAGACCAGGTATTTTCACCGCCTTCTCAGACAGGGAGAAAGAGGCCGGTTCCGGGAACAGATCCACCTCATACATCGAATTGAAACGACGTGCGAATTTGCGTGCCATCTCCATATTCTGCTCCTGATCTTTGCCAACGGGTACTTTCACCGCTTTATGGATGATGATGTCTGCCGCCATCAGGGTGGGGTAGGTCAGCAGTCCCGCGTTCACATTGTCCGGTTGCTTGCGTGCTTTCTCTTTGAACGTAGTAGTACGCTCCAACTCGCCTAAGTAAGCATTCATATTCAGATACAGGTACAGTTCCAGTACCTCTTTCACATCGCTCTGTACATAAATCGTGGCTTTTTCCGGGTCTAAGCCACAGGCCAGGTATTCTGCCAGGATGGTTCGTGCGCTCTGCACAATGTCTTCCGGTTTGGGGTTGGTGGTCAGAGAATGCCAGTCGGCTATAAAGAAGTAACAGTTGTATTCGTTCTGAAGTTGCAGAAAGCTCTTTACTGCTCCGAAATAGTTTCCCAGATGCAGATTACCTGTGGGTCTGATCCCACTTACTACGGTTTCCATAATTTATATAATAGACTTTTGTTTTTTACTGCGTACAAAATTACAAAAAAGATATGGAACGGAGAGAGTTATTGATTTACGATTTACTGATTAGTACCTTCGTTATGACACCTTATCTGATTATTTACGTGAAGGTTCGTTTACAATGTACGATTTACGAGAGATAGTATGTTTTGTATGTACCTCTTGCTTTCAGCAGGATGAATATCCATACTTCCTGGAAAAGTACAGGAAGAACTTTACGGTCAGTGGTTTCGGTATAATTACTTTTTTTGTCTCTGGATCTACAATTATACCATAAAGAAACAATTAGAAAAACAGATCTGTAAATGGAAAATGATTTATCAGATCGTGTATATCCTTATCGTTGTCCTTACACAGTAAGAACAACGATAATTCGCTGTTCTTTATCAGAGATATTTTGTATGTTTGCACCATACATGATGAAGGCGGATATCCGAACATTCGATTTTAAAACTTTGCCCATTGAGATAGAGGTGAAGGATGTAAGGTTTGTCAAAGAATTACCTAAACTTCTGGGACAACCCCATAAGGCAGCGTTTTACCAGATCCTATGGCTCACCGGGGGAAAGGCTACCTTCCGGATCGATTTTCGTGAAATTTCAGTCAAAGCCAATGAAGTTCTGATCATTGGTGCCGGACAAGTCTGCGAATTTGATGTTGTGTCCGACTATTCGGGGCGGATGATCTTGTTTACCGGTGATTTCTTTGGTGTAACCGAACTCGATGCCAATTTCCTGCATACTTCCGAAGTGCTGAACCCCATCCATCTCAATCAGACAGTTCCGGTTTGTCCGGAGTTTGCGGGCCGTCTCATTACGCTGTTGGAAGGCGAACTCAGGCAACCTTCCGATGCTTTTCAGCCGGGAATTGCCCAAAGCTACCTGCGAATTATTTTGCTCGAAACAGAAAGACGACTTACTTCTTCTTATCCGCCTGTGGTAAATGATGTGGGACGGAAATTCTATAATGCTGTTGAACAACATTTTAAAGAAAGCAGAAATACGGAATATTATGTCAATCTCCTGGGAATAAACGAAAAATCCTTATCCAGAGAGGTGAAGACACTTACCGGAAACACCCCGAAAGTGTATATAGATTCACGCGTCATCCTCGAAGCCAAACGTTTACTCTCATACAGCAACCTCTCGGCTAAAGAGATTGGGTTTGTCCTGGGCTTTGACGAACCGACCAATTTTACCAAGTATTTCCGCAAACACACAGGTACCACACCTGTCCAATTCCGGGATTCCACGAAGAAATAGTCATCAGGCGGAGATTTACCATGATACGCCACTGATGTATTATCACTGCCTTTACATAAGGCTGTACTTTTGCATAGTTATTTATATCAATCTATTAAAAAGTATAGCAATGAAAAAGATCGTTTTGATAGGAGCAAGCGGATTCGTAGGATCCGCTATCCTGAATGAAGCATTGAACAGAGGCATCTCGGTAACGGCAGTAGTCCGTAACCCCGAAAGTATTAAAATCTCAAACGCGGATCTTACCGTTGTTAAGGCGGATGTTTCCGATGCCGGTAAAGTGGCCGAAATCTCAAAGGGTGCTGATGCCGTTATCAGCGCGTTCAATCCGGGATGGACAAATCCGAACATTTACGAAGAAACCCTGAGAATCTATCCCCGTATCCTGGAGGGGGTGAAGCGAGCAGGCGTTAAACGTTTACTGATCGTCGGTGGTGCAGGAACCTTGTTCGTTGCTCCCGGTCTTCGCGTGGTGGATTCGGGTGCTATCCCTGACGAGATCATGGGCGGAGTGAAATCGCTCGGCGAATTTTACCTGAATACGCTTATGAACGAAAAAGAGATTGACTGGGTGTTCTTCTCTCCGGCAGGTAGCCTGGAACCGGGCGAACGTACGGGTAACTACCGCCTGGGTAAAGATGACCTGATCCTGAACGACAAAGGCGAAAGCAAGATCTCAGTTCAGGATTACGCCAAAGCCATGGTAGATGAACTGGAAACTCCGGTTCATCACCAAGAGCGTTTCACCATCGGTTATTGATCCATAGCGATGAGGCACATCCTGGTTCTGTCCCTGGCCTTTGCAACCCTGCTGTTTTCGGGTTGCAAAGGCAATAGCCGCCAGGCGGCTACGGGACAAAAAGATACGGTAGTAAAAATGACGCGCGAACAGATACAAGCCGCGTCTTTCAGCGACCTTTTCAAACAGATTGACCCCAAAGATATTCCGGAAGACGTTTTTACCCTCGTAAATAAGGATTTTACAGTCTTGACCGGAGGAACACCGGAACTTTATAATTCGATGATCGCCAGCTGGGGCGGTTGGGGAACTCTTTTTGACAAACCGGCAACGTGGTGTTTCCTGCGTTCCAACCGTTATACCCTCGGACTGATCCGTAAGGAGAAAGGATATACGATGTCCTATTTCGAAGAGGAGTATAAAGAAGAGATTATGCCTTTCGGCATGCAGTCCGGGGGTGACAAAATGAAACATACCAGACTCACGGCGGTACAGACCCCTGCGGGAAATATGACATTCAAAGAAGCTAAATTAATTATTGAGTGTGAACTCTTTGAGGTTACAACTGTTTCTCCCGATGATTTTGAAACAGAAGAGGCCCGCGAATTTGTGGTGGCTGCTCATGCCGAAACCAAGGATTATCACAAAATCGTTTTCGGAGAAATCACAAACGTTTGGGTTCGTAAGTAAATGGCGCATCAGGAAATGGAACAGGCATACGACTTTCTAAAACAAAACAAAGACCTTGCGTTCGCTACGGTCGGAAGTGATAATAACCTCCCCCAAAATAAGGGTATTTCAGCTAATAAAAACAGACGAAGAGTCTCATAGATCTATGTTTCATTATGTAATGTTATAGCTCCGTCATAAAAAAGATACGGACAGATCGAAGGGACAGGGGCCTTCCGCAGGTTAGTGAAACTCACCCGGCAGTCAGCGAAGTTTTTCTCGTCTCATCTCACCGTCTTCTGTCTGCTCCTGTTCTGCAGCGGGTGTAGTGTGTTCATAAACAGGTTCCGGAAGTCAGTTACCCGGGTGGATCGTATCCATCCGGGACTCTATCCGGAAAGAGCCACGGACCAGTTGCTTACGGAAAGCAAAGAGAACCGGACATGCCCGTCTGGCCAGGAGATCGGCCGTTCTTGTATTTCCTGTTTTCCTGGCTCCCGGATATACCCAAGGCTGATCCTGTGTTTTATCTCAATCTGCCCTCGGTATGTACGACGCTGCGTTCCCCGAAAGGGATGGATCCGTAGCCCGGGTTTGCCTTTGGAGAGCGGAACGCCAGTGAAGCGATACAAAGCTATCCCGGGTAAACAGTTCTACTGGGTTCATCCTGGCAAAGGTTGCATATAGGATAGTTCCTGATCTGATCGCTGCAACCTTTTGACTACGCCGACCGTTGGTGCAAGGTTGACTGGTATGTGCGCTTCACACCCCAGGGATTCGTTCCAGGTAGTTTCACTGGCGTTACACAACCTTTCACTCAGCCCTGAGCTATGGATCTATCCCTTTCGGGGAATAGAATACAGGGGGAACAGGGCATACGAACAGGTCATAGCAACAGGATAGAATGTATCCGTTCCATCAAATAAAGAGGAAATACCCTCTTAGCCTGACGGCTCTGCCAGGGACAGCGGTGTATCTCACAGAGGAAAGACTTTATCTGTTCCGGGAGCGATCATTTAATGATTGAAAAATCAGTTCATTCCGGCAAAAAGTTTCCGAACACTTTGTTATCTCTGAAATATGTCGTTACTTTGCACAAATTTGTGGTACAGATGAATCACTGGCAAATCAGAGACAAGCGTTACAGGTGTCCGGATGTCTTCCATCCGGAGACGGGCTCTCTTCTCTCATTTCACCAGAAAGCATATTTATTTTTTGGTTAATGCGTTAGTCCTTTCGGGATAACGCATTTTTTTGTTGTAGATCTACGCAAATCGAAAACAATATAACAACAAAAGAAGAGATGGAAAAGGAATTAAAGAAAGTCCTTGTCTTGGGCTCAGGCGCGCTTAAGATCGGACAGGCGGGAGAGTTTGACTATTCCGGTTCGCAGGCGCTGAAAGCGTTGAAAGAAGAAGGGATCAGTTCGGTATTGGTCAACCCCAATATCGCGACCATTCAGACCTCCGAAGGAATAGCCGATACGGTCTATTTCCTTCCGGTAACTCCTTATTTTGTAGAGGAGATCATTCAAAAAGAGCGTCCCGATGGTATTCTGCTGGCTTTTGGCGGACAGACCGCTCTGAACTGTGGTACGGAGCTCTACACCACAGGGGTGCTGGAGAAATACGGCGTACAGGTGCTGGGTACCTCGGTAGAGGCCATTATGTATACCGAAGACCGCGACCTGTTTGTAAAGAAGCTGGATGAGATCCGTATGAAGACTCCCGTCAGCCAGGCGGTAGAGAGCATGGAAGAGGCGCTGGCTGCCGCCGAACGGATCGGCTTTCCGGTGATGGTACGTTCTGCCTACGCACTCGGAGGATTGGGAAGCGGTATCTGTGCCAACCGGGAAGAGTTTATCAAACTGGCCGAGAGTTCCTTTGCTTTCTCCAGACAGATCCTGGTAGAAGAGTCTCTGAAAGGTTGGAAAGAGATTGAGTTCGAAGTGATCCGCGATGCCAATGACCACTGCTTCACGGTAGCCAGTATGGAAAACTTTGACCCGCTGGGTATTCATACCGGTGAGTCTATCGTAGTGGCTCCTACCTGCTCATTGGATGAAGGTGAACTGAAAATGCTGCAGGAACTTTCCGTAAAGTGTATCCGTCACCTGGGTATCGTGGGAGAGTGCAACATCCAATATGCCTTTCATTCCGAAACAGACGATTACCGCGTCATCGAGGTGAATGCCCGTCTGAGCCGTTCTTCCGCCCTGGCTTCCAAAGCTACCGGATATCCGCTGGCGTTTGTCGCTGCCAAGCTGGCGCTGGGCTATACCTTAGACCAGATCGGAGAGATGGGAACGCCCAACTCGGCCTACCTGGCTCCGCAGCTCGATTATCTGATCTGCAAGATCCCCCGGTGGGACCTCACCAAGTTTGCCGGCGTATCCCGTGAGATCGGTTCCAGCATGAAGTCCGTTGGGGAGATCATGTCTATCGGACGTTCGTTTGAAGAGATCATTCAGAAAGGGCTGCGTATGATCGGGCAGGGGATGCACGGTTTTGTAGCCAACGGAAAGATGGACTTTGAAGATCTGGACAATGAACTGGCCAACCCTACCGATCTGCGTGTCTTTGCCATTGCCGAAGCATTGGAAAAGGGATACAGCATCGACCGTATTCACGAGCTCACCCGGATAGATCCCTGGTTCTTGGGTAAGCTGAAGAACATTGTAGACTACAAAGACAAATTATCCGGCTATGCCACCGTTAAAGAGATACCTGCCGAAGTGCTTCGTGAAGCAAAAGTCCTGGGATTCTCTGATTTCCAGATTGCCCGTATCGTGCTCAATCCCACCGGGAACATGGAGAGTGAGAACCTGAAGGTACGCGCCCGCCGGAAGGAGTTGGGCATTCTGCCCGCCGTGAAGCGGATCAACACAGTGGCTTCCGAGCATCCCGATCTGACCAATTATCTCTATATGACCTACGCTGTGCAAGGATATGATGTCAATTACTACAAGAACGAAAAATCGGTAGTGGTACTGGGTTCGGGAGCCTACCGCATCGGTAGTTCCGTAGAGTTTGACTGGTGTTCGGTGAATGCCGTACAGACCGCGCGTAAGCTGGGGTACAAATCGATTATGATCAACTACAATCCGGAGACCGTATCTACGGACTACGATATGTGCGATCGTCTTTACTTTGACGAACTCTCCTTTGAACGTGTGCTGGATGTGATCGATCTGGAACAGCCCCGTGGCGTGATCGTGTCTGTGGGCGGACAGATCCCGAACAACCTGGCTATGAAACTCTACCGCCAGGCGGTTCCCGTACTGGGTACATCCCCCGTCTCTATCGACCGGGCCGAGAACCGCAATAAATTCTCTGCCATGCTCGATCAGCTGGGAATCGACCAGCCGGCCTGGCAGGAACTTACCAGCCTGCAGGATGTGAAGTCTTTCGTAGACAAGGTGGGCTATCCGGTATTGGTACGTCCTTCGTATGTACTTTCCGGCGCGGCAATGAATGTTTGCTACGACGAAGAAGAGCTGGAAAACTTCCTGCAAATGGCAGCGGATGTATCCAAAGAGCACCCGGTGGTGGTATCGCAGTTCCTCCAGAATACCAAAGAGATTGAGTTCGACGCGGTAGCCCGGAACGGAGAAGTGGTAGAATATGCCATTTCCGAGCATGTAGAGTTTGCCGGGGTACACTCCGGAGACGCGACGCTGGTGTTCCCGGCACAGAAAATATATTTCGCCACCGCCCGTCGGATCAAGAAGATCAGCCGCCAGATCGCAAAAGAACTGAACATCTCCGGACCCTTCAACATCCAGTTCCTGGCCCGTAACAACGAGGTGAAGGTGATCGAGTGCAACCTGCGTGCTTCCCGTAGTTTCCCGTTTGTCTCTAAAGTACTGAAACGTAATTTTATTGAGACAGCTACCCGTATCATGCTGGATGCTCCTTACTCCTGTCCCGACAAATCGGCTTTCGATGTAGACTGGATCGGGGTGAAGGCTTCGCAATTCTCCTTTTCCCGGTTGCACAAGGCAGACCCGGTACTCGGCGTAGATATGTCTTCTACCGGGGAGGTGGGCTGTCTGGGAGACGACTATCCGGAAGCATTGCTCAACTCTATGATCGCTACCGGATTTAAAATACCGGAGAAAGGAGTGATGTTCTCTTCCGGAGCCATGAAATCCAAAGTCGACCTGTTGGAAGCCAGCCGATTGTTGAGCAGGAAAGGGTATAAGATCTATGCTACCGCCGGAACGGCCGCTTTCCTGAATGCACATGGTGTAGCTACGGAACCTGTTTTCTGGCCCGACGAACGTCCGGGGGCAGAGAATAATGTGATGCGTATGATCGCGGATCACAAATTCGACCTGATCGTTAATATTCCCAAGAATCATACCAAACGCGAACTGACCAATGGCTATCAGATCCGTCGCGGCGCGATCGATCACAACATTCCGTTGATCACCAATGCCCGGTTGGCCAGTGCGTTCATCGAAGCGTTCTGTGAGCTGGATATGAAGGATATTCAGATCAAGAGCTGGCAGGAATATAAATAAGGAAAGAATAAGTCGCAGAAAGAGTCGGTATTCCACCGGCTCTTTTTTTGTATAGATATATAGGGAAACAAAGGTACCCGAAATCTGCTCTCTGTTCGTCGCGTCACTTATTTCTGATGAGTTTGACATTTTTCTATGCCGGGAGACTATATGTTGACAATCTGACAAAAAGATATTGAAATGCGCTCAGATTCGCGTATATGGTGGCAAATGAAACTTTGTGCAGGAATATACGGATTATTTGCGTTTGAGTAATTTATGAAAGGTAGGTTTTCTTTGGATTTGCTATTAAAAGGTGGATATAATG
>JAJBTC010000108.1 GCA_020861095.1 Bacteroides sp. | reverse complement strand
GTCTATAAAAACACATTTTAAGATTTAGAAAACATAATTTAAATCAGAAACTACTTTTCGTACCTATGAAAAAGAGTAGGATCAGGAAGTACAGAACAGAACAAACCAGTATGTTGCGGGTACGGTCAATAGGTCTCTTGCATAAAAGACCAGGTCATAACAAAATCCGGAGAAAGGTGATAGGAAATAGTAAATTGATGCTTATCCTGTGTCCGGAATTCCATAGCATCAAACTGTCCTGTTTGCAGTACTTCAAAAGGAGAGATCCTCAGGTGTTCTCTAAAATCGACCCCTTCTGTGTCGAGGCATTTAAACATGGCCTCCTTGGCAGACCAGTGCAGGAGCAGGCTCCAGATGTCCGTTTCCTGATACCAGGAAACGACTTCTTCCGCGTGCATAAATCTTTTGGCTATCTTACGGATACGGGTACCATATTGCTCGATGTCAATTCCGGGCCTGAGATACCGGCTCAGCAACACCGCTACATATCCGTGTGTATGAGATATACTGATCTGCCAGGAAAGATCATTCAGATAGGGTCTGCCACTGGGATAATAGTGTATGTGCGTATGTATATCCGTCAGCACAGACAACAATACTCTTACGGCCAGCCACTCTGTTTTCCGATGCGCGGAATGGATCCTGGCAAGTTGTTCTTCATAGACAGGGTTTGGGGGAAGTAAAGAAAACAGCCTTTCCGGGGTCTCTTCTATTTTCCAGACACCGAGGCGATAATCCTCCCCTTGCTGTTTCAGCCAAAGTCCCATACGATCAGGAAATCAGCCAGATAAGCAAAAGGAGAATACACACAAATCCTCCCATAAAAAGACTATATGTCTGTCGGAACCTGAGGCGCATGAATGGTAAATTTTACTTTTAAGATCCGTCGGTTGTTCATTTCCAGGACTTCAAATTCATAATCTTTGTAGGAGACGATCTCATGGAGTTGAGGAAACTCGCCTTTGATCTCCAATAACAATCCGGCTACCGTATCCGCATCGCCATCTATGTCTTCAAAATCCTCCTCATTCACAGAAGTCGTGCGATAGAAATCGGTCAACTGGGTTTTCGCTTCAAAGATCCAGGTATGATCATTGATCACTACATAGCTGCGCTCCTCTTCGTCATACTCGTCCTGGATATCTCCTACGATCTCTTCGATGATATCTTCCATGGTCACTATTCCCGAAGTACCGCCAAACTCATCTACCACAATAGCAATATGGATCCGGTTGGCCTGAAAATCCTTCAGGAGATCATTTATCATTTTTGTTTCAGGGACAAAATAAGCAGGACGTATCAGAGATTGCCAGCGAAAATGCTCTCCTTTGGTCAGGTGTGGAAGAAGATCTTTTATATACAAGACTCCTTTCACATTATCGCTGGTTCCGGCATACACAGGAATACGGGAATACGCATTTTCTACAATACACCGGATCACGTCTTTAAAAGAGGTGCGTATGTCCAGATCCACCACATCTAAGCGTGAGGTCATTACCTCTTTTACGGTCTCATCGCCAAAACGAACAATACCTTCCAGGATACGATTCTCCTCAGCAATCTGCGTTTTATCCGTCAGTTCCAGAGCCTGTGACAACTCATTGACAGATATATTATGATTTTTCTTAGAGAAATGCTTATTTACAAAACTTGTCGATCGCATCAGCAGAGAAGCCAACGGATAGAATATGGATTCGAAAGCACCAATGGCAGGTGCCGCGAAACGACAGAAATTCAATGTATATTGTGCCGAATAGATCTTAGGCATGATCTCTCCGAACAGCAGCAGCAGGAAAGTAAGGCTGACGGTCAGGATCAGAAATTCGGCCACGGGCGAATGGAACTGGAATACTCTCATAAAAAAGAAGTTACAGAGCATAATAATAGTTACATTCACAAAATTATTAGTGATGAGAATCGTAGCCAGCAAGCGCTCGGAATTATCCAGCAGACTACTTATTTTTTTATCCGCGGGATGTTCTTCATCTTCTATCTTGCTGCGATCCAGAGGAGAGAGAGAAAAAAAGGCTATTTCTGAAGCTGAGGCAAAGCCAGAAACAAACAACAGCAAACCTGCCAACAGTATGGCGATGATTGCCGACAGACCAGGTGTTACAAAAGTAAATCCGTCAAAAAACTCCCCCAGGGGGCGTAAATAATCGTCTGAGTCCAAAGAGATTGTTTTTAGTTAAACACTTATTTCAGTCAGAGATCCAAGCACAGGTGCCCCTGATCCCTGACGAAACATTTTATCAGAAAGGCAGATCGTCTGTCCCGTCGTTCTGTGCAGGTGCGCCTGCTGCCTGAGAAGGCTGCGAAGCGGGAGCCTGAGCAGGGGTCTGTGGCCCGGGAGCCGACGTACCTTTGGGAGTAAGCATTTCCATGTTGTCTACGAAAATCTCGGTAATGTACCGTTTTGCTCCGGCCTGATCATCATACGAACGGGTACGGATCTTTCCTTCGATATATAATTTATCACCTTTATGTACATATTTTTCGGCTGTCTCCGCAAGTCCTCTCCAGAGAACCAGATTGTGCCATTCCGTACGTTCCGGCACCTGGGTGCCATTGGGCAAAGTATAGGCACGGTCAGAAGTAGCCAAGGGGAAACTGGCCACAGCAATTCCACTATCCAGATATCTGACTTCCGGATCTTTCCCCACATTTCCCAACAATATCACTTTATTTACTGACATATATTTCTCCTTAATCTTTTAATAACATTTTCCTGCCAAAAATAATCAGAATTATTACAATATCCAAGTAATAAAACACTTTTTATAGATAAAGAATACGTCTTATATCTTGTCGTTTTTTTCTCCTTTGGGGATTCATCGGAAAACGGAAAGAAGAAAGAATTTATGATGCACGGATTTACGATTTGGTATGCTCACGGGATCCTATAAGTGTAGAGACGCAAAGGGATTTACGATTTGACGATTGACGATTTACGATTGAAATGACAGAAAGAATATATTTGTAAATCCCTATGCGTACCATTTTATACGCAAACATACGAGACGCACGGCGTGCGTCTCCGCGGTATACGTCCCACACACATATTTTCCCAGAACAAGATAACCCTATGAACGTATACCCGGATTCCATACAAAAGCACCGGATGATCTATACAATAGGAATCTGCTAATCAAATATATACCCACCAGATATAAATCTGTATTGGATATATGTCGCGAAGACGCAAATCCGGAGATGCAAATAGGGAGATGCAAATCACGGAGACGCAAATATGCGTCTCTACAAGTGGATGAAAAAAGGAGAATAGGTTTCTTAATCGTACATCGTAAATCCGTAAATCGTACATCGTAAATCCGTAAATCCTACAAGTGTTTATCCATGAATTTCAGGATAAGACGTGAAAAAGCATACTCTCCGATCTCCTCTTTCCGCACTTTCCGGTAACGTTCGAAAGAGAGGGTTTGTTCCGGCAATTCCACTTTATAAAAAGAGGCATAGATAATCCGGTGAGAGAGCACATGCTTCATGTTCCGGCAGAGCAGACTGACTACCGGTTTTTCTCCTTCACCGATCAGACCGGTAAACTCCGGCAGCTGTAAAAGTTCCGCCTGATCTACAGAAGTGGCCGTTTCGATCAGAGGAAATTCAAACAGATTTTTCCAGATATCGTTCCCGGTACGTTTGTGCACGAAAGTATATGCTCCGGCATCAACATACAAATAATTGAAATAACGATCTACCGTCCGGGTCTTGTGTTGTTTCACTGGCAAAGAGGCAACTTTCCCCTGTGTCAGGGCACTGCAACTACCCGACAACGGACAGAACAGACACTTCGGAGACACAGGGGTACATTGCAGGGCACCGAAATCCATGATCGCCTGATTGTAAACTTCGGGCCTGCTCACGTCCATTACCTCCATGGCCAGGTCGTGAAACAACTTCCGGCCTTGTGTAGAGTCTATCGGAGTATCTATTCCGAAATACCGGGAAAGTACTCTGTACACATTCCCGTCTACGACCGCATACGGCATCCGGTACGCGAAAGAACAGATCGCGGCAGCCGTATACTCTCCTACCCCTTTCAAAGCTCTCACTTCCGCATAGGTGGTGGGGAATACTCCGTTCATGCTACGGGCAGCCGCATGCAGATTGCGTGCCCGCGAATAATATCCCAATCCTTCCCAGTATTTCAGTACCTCTTCCTCCTGCGCGGCAGCCAATGTAGCAACATCCGGAAACCGACTGACGAATCGTTGAAAGTAGTTGTATCCCTGGGCCACGCGGGTCTGTTGCAGAATGATCTCGGAAATCCATATCAGGTAAGGGTCGTTGGTGTTCCGCCAGGGAAGCTCGCGCCCGAACTCACGGTACCAATCTATAATAGTCTCACTAAAATTATGGCTCATATCTCTTATTTTTCACTTACAAAGATACTAATTTTCATCCAATACCTTATTTATAAAAAACAAAGGAATCATTTTTTTAGAAAATAGTTCTGAATATATTTTTTTTGAACACGAAAAACCTATATATTTGCAGTCCAAAAAATTAGATGAATTTAGTAATAATATTTTTTTTAATAAAAGATGACTAAAGCAGATATTGTAAACGAAATTACAAAAAACACCGGAATTGATAAGAACACAGTACTTACAACTGTTGAGG
>JAJBTC010000095.1 GCA_020861095.1 Bacteroides sp. | reverse complement strand
CTCTTTTATCTTCTTCTGTCTGATAAAACTACACCCTGTCCCATCGAATAAAGAGGGATGTAGCAAGGCGTTGCTGCTGCGGATCTGTTTTCCGTGCGTAACTCCCGGAATCACGTGGGCAGCAACCTCATTTTCCCTGTATTCTTATTATGCTCTCTGTCCGCTTTTTCGAATATTAATTGTATTTTTGCACCTTCATTCAGAACATTATGGGTAGAATACTTGCTATAGATTACGGGCGTAAGCGTACGGGACTGGCTGTGACCGATCCTTTGCAGCTGATTGCAGGCGGGCTCACCACCGTGCCTACCCATACCCTGATGGAGTTTCTCAGGAACTACACGCAACGGGAAGAAGTAGAGCGTATTGTGGTAGGGTTGCCCCGGCAGATGAACCACGAGATGTCTGAGACCATGCAACAGATTGCCCCTTTTGTGCGTTCTTTGCAGAAACAACTGCCCCATATCGCGGTGGAATATGCAGACGAACGATTCACCTCGGTACTGGCCCAGCGTACCATGCGGGAAGCCGGTCTGAAGAAGAAAGACAGGCAGAACAAAGCCCTGGTAGATGAGATCAGTGCCACCATCATCCTGCAATCTTACCTGGAAAGCAGAAGAGGAGCAGGGGGGTGACCGGAACAGCGGGGAGGATAAATCAGACCAGACCTCTGACCTTGAACTGCCAGCGAAACGGACCTGCGACGGTGCCTGTGGCATGTTTTTTGCAGGATTTTCCGGATAAAGAAAAAGAATAACCTATATATAAAAATCGAACAGAACAGAATGATATTACCTATTTATACGTACGGGCAACCGGTTTTGCGTAAAGTTGCCGAAGACATAACACCGGACTATCCCGGGCTGAAGGAGTTGATCTCCAATATGTTTGAAACCCTGGACAAGGCCGATGGGGTGGGGCTGGCGGCTCCGCAGATCGGTTTGCCGATCCGGGTGGTGGTAATTGATCTGGACGTGCTCTCGGAAGATCTTCCCGAATACAAGGATTTCCGCAAAGTCTATATCAACGCGCATGTTTTAGAGACTTCCGGAGAGATGGAGCCGATGGACGAAGGTTGCCTGAGCCTGCCGGGTATACACGAGTCGGTGAAGCGTCCCGGACACATCCGCGTGCGCTATATGGATGAAGACTTCAACGAACACGAAGAAGAGGTGGAAGGGTATCTGGCACGGGTGATGCAGCACGAATTCGATCATATCGAGGGAAAAATGTTTATCGACCACCTGTCGCCCCTGCGCAAGCAGATGATCAAGGGCAAATTGGCCGCGATGCTCAAGGGAAAGGTGAACTGTTCGTACAAGGTACGTACCCTAAAATAATCAAAAAAAAAATATAAACTTGTTTTCGTATCCTCCGAAATAGGGGAAAAGCATTACTTTTGCTTTACATAATTAAAGAGTCAGATCAAATTTTGCTCGTTTCTTTATTGACTGCGTCGACCGTTGGTTCAGACTTAATTTTAGTCACATTTTCTATTTCTGAGACGATAATAGCGCACTATGTCTGGGCTATGTAGAGACGCATATTTGCGTCTAAAAAGAGGAGAAGGTGGCAAAAAGAAGTCAGAAGAAAGAGCGAAACAAATAGAGAATTAAATTTAGGGAGGAAAATTTGATCAGGCTCTTCATAAGCACCATCACGCATGATAAAGAAAACGACTGCATTTCTTCTCTGGCTGACACTGTTCCCTCTGTGGCTTTCCGCACAGATCAATACGGACCGTGTGATGATGATTGCCCGGAATGCGCTCTATTTCGAGGATTACGTACTTTCTATCCAGTATTTCAATCAGGTGATCCATGCCAAGCCCTATCTGTACGAACCCTATTTCTTCCGTGGACTGGCCAAGATCAATCTCGACGATTTCCAGGGGGCGGAGTCGGATTGCGATGCCGCTATCGCCCGCAACCCGTTTGTGGTGGGGGCGTATCAGATACGCGGACTGGCACGTATCCGTCAGGCGAAATTCGATGAGGCGATAGAGGATTACAAGAAGGCACTGGAGTATGCTCCGGAGAACATAACGCTCTGGCACAATCTGGTACTCTGCCAGATGCAGAAGAAGGACTACGAAGGGGCGGGAGAGTCGCTTGAAAGCCTGCTCACCATCTCCCCCCGTTATACACGGGGCTATCTGATGCGTGGCGAGGTGGCTTTGCGGCAACAGGATACGATAAGGGCACTGGCCGACTTTGACCGGGCCATTGAGATGGACCGGTACGATGCCGACGGATGGGCTTCCCGTGCCATGGTGAGCCTGAACCAGAAGAAATACAAGGAGGCCGAGGAAGATCTGGACCAGGCGATCCGGCTGAGTGCCCGCAATGCCGGCAATTACATCAACCGCGCGCTGGCGCGCTTCCACCAGAACAACCTGCGGGGTGCCATGAGCGACTACGACCTGGCATTGGACATCGATCCGTATAACTACATCGGACACTACAACCGCGGACTGCTGCGTGCTGAGGTGGGGGATGACAACCGGGCCATTGAGGATTTCGATTTTGTGCTGGAGGTGGAGCCGGATAATATGCTGGCAACCTTCAACCGGGGGGTGCTGCGTGCCCAGACCGGAGACTACCGGGGAGCTATCAGCGACTACAGCCGGGTGATCGAGGAGTATCCTAACTTCCTGGCGGGATATTACCACCGGGCCGAAGCGCGTAAGAACATCGGCGATCGCAGGGGTGCTCAGGAGGATGAAAATACGATCCTGAGTATACAGATCGATCAGCACAATGCCTCTTACGGACTGGGCAACGCGACGAATGTGGCGGAGCATACAGGCGCGGAAGGAGAAGAAGAGGGGGGAGAGGAAAAGACGCGCAGGCGTTCGGACCGGAATATGGCCAACTACCGGAAGATCGTGATCGCGGACGACGGGGAAGCGGACAAACGCTACGACAGTGACTATCGGGGTAAGGTGCAGGACCGGAATGTGGCTATCCGCATGGAACCGATGTATACGCTCACCTATTACGAAAAGGTGAGTGAGGTGAGAGGAACGGTCCATTACCATCAGTTTATTGACGACCTCAACCGGAGCGGCAGACTGCCCCTGAGATTGCGTATCACCAACATGGATTCTCCGCTCACAGAGCAGCAGGTGAATACCCATTTCGCCCTGATCGATACGCATACGGCGGCTATTGTAGAGCACCCGGCGGATGCGCTGGCACGCTTCATGCGGGCGATGGACTTCTACTTAGTACAGGACTTTGTACCTGCACTGGAAGACCTAACCCAGGCGACGCTGCTGGATGATACGTTCTATCCGGCCTACTTCATGCGGGCACTCACCCGATACAAGCAGCTGGAATATGAGAAGTCGGAAGATGCGATGCTTAATCCGCTGCCGGGAGGTACGGCACCGGCCCGTCCGGAAGTAGGGGTGCACGACTATGATATGGTGCGGCGTGACCTGGACCGGGTGATCGAACTGGCCCCGGACTTTGTATATGCCTATTACAACCGGGCCAACCTGCTGGCTATGCTCAATGACTACAGAGCGGCACTGCTGGACTACGACGAGGCGATCCGCATCAATCCGGAGATCCCGGAATTCTACTTCAACCGCGGACTGACGCATATCTTCCTGGGAAATAACAGGCAGGGAATCAACGATCTGAGTAAGGCCGGAGAACTGGGAGTGGTATCGGCCTACAACATCATCAAACGGTTTACCGAACAACCAGAATGAAGGTGATTTACGATGTACGGATTTACGATGTACGATTACTCCCTGTGGTCATGACCCTTATCTGATACGTAACACGGAAGAACGTTGAAAATACAAACAGACTAAGGGAATCATACACCTGTAGAGACGCACGGCGTGCGTCTCCGCGATACACGTCTCATTTTATAATCCGCGATACACGTCCCATTCTATAAGATACGTCTCCGCCATATACATGTTCCTTTTCTTCTTTTTTCAGACAAAAGAACATAAGAACATAATAGAGTTATAAGTTTTAAGTGATAAGTTATAAGTTCAGATTCATCACTTGTAAATAACTGTCATTCTACACCTTTTATCTTTCTTCTTATCTTTCTTCATCTGTTCTTTTGTTCTTTTGTCTGAATAATAAAATAACTATCCGGAGTAAGTTCAATCGTAATTCGCTTCGCTGACCATTGGTTCGTCAATCGTCAACGTTCCCTGATGTAAAGAATCGAATAAGGGTCATGACCGGAGGGAGTAAATTGTAAATCCCTTTGTCTTTCTGTCTCTTTTTTCCCCACACAGCATCAAACTCAGAAAATAATCGTTATTTTTGCACCCTTAACAGGTAGAAAATACAAAACAACATATGAAGATAAAGATTACATTTCCCGACGGTTCCGTGCGGGAGTATGACAAAGGAGTGACCGGGCTGCAGATTGCGGAGAGTATCAGTTCCCGTCTGGCACAGGACGTACTGGCCTGTGGGGTGAATGGAGAAACGTACGATCTCAACCGCCCGATCAACGAAGACGCTTCCGTAGTCCTCTACAAATGGGACGATGAGGAGGGCAAACACGCCTTCTGGCACACCAGTGCACACCTGCTGGCCGAAGCCTTGCAGGAACTCTATCCGGGCATACAGTTCGGGATCGGTCCGGCCATTGAGAACGGCTTCTACTACGATGTAGATCCGGGAGAGGCGGTGATCAAAGAGGCGGACCTGGCAG
>JAJBTC010000019.1 GCA_020861095.1 Bacteroides sp. | reverse complement strand
ATCCAGTTTTGTCCAAATATAGTATCTTTGTTGATATAAACAAAACAAAAAATGATAAGAATCGGGTTACTCTCGGATACACATTCCTATTGGGATGAAAAGTATCTGCAATACTTTGAAACGTGCGATGAGATCTGGCATGCCGGGGATTTCGGTTCCCTGGAAATTGCCCTCAAACTGCAGGCGTTCCGTCCTTTACGGGGCGTATACGGTAATATCGACGGACAAGAGATCCGGAAGCATTTTCCTTTAGTCAATCGTTTTACGGTAGAGGGTGCCGAGGTGCTCATGAAACACATCGGAGGTTATCCCGGTAAGTACGACCCTTCGATTCGGGGCAGCCTGCTGACGCGTCCTCCCAGACTGTTTATCAGTGGTCACTCCCATATCCTGAAAGTGAAATACGATAAAACACTGGATCTGCTCCATATAAATCCCGGTGCCGCGGGTATCTACGGATTCCACAAAGTACGTACCATGGTTCGTTTCGCGATCGAAGAGGGAGTTTTCAAAGACCTGGAAGTCATCGAACTGGCAGGCTGAGGCGGATATAGTTACCTTTTTTGAAGGATGCTTGCAGGGATCACAGATGGATGCCTATCCCTATGGACAGGTTGAGGTGGCTTTGATGGGGCGAATTGTATTTTCTTTCTGTGATGATCTCTTCTTCATACAAATCTGTTTGTCTGAATCTATACGTAGGTCTCTGATGAGATTGCATGTAAGTGATATCTGTGTAGAAACTAACCCTGCGCGATATGTGATAATGTATGGATGTACCCGCAGACAAAATGCCGGTAGTATGGTCTGTATTTTTTTCGTATTGTAGGATATCTGATATATTTCATTATTCTCTTTCCCTTTCAGCGTAAAGTCGAGATTAGTTATCCGCGTTTCAGCGAATCCGAGTCCCAACCGGGGAGATATGCTCCATTTGTTCCATCGCATCCGGTAGGCAATACCAACAATGCCGTAAGCCAGTGTATTGGCATCCTGATCTTCTCTGTATCCCGAAATGTAATATTCGTTTTCATACGGAGAAGCCAGGGTTTCATATAGCATCCTGTTTTTCCGGCCAGGCAGCATCGCCTGGAGATTGGCATATATTCCCCAGTGCGACCCCAGAAAGTAAGTATACTGTATATTGAATACAGGTAAGGATCTTTGCCGGTAACTGAGCAGGGAGGTGGGGTTTGTTGAGCTGGTGCGGGAAAGCAACAGATTGGTTCCTCCGCCGATCTCTACTAAATAACGGATGGGTTTTTCTTCCTGTGCTTTGCTGTTCACAGCAAATAAAGAGATACAAAGTAAGAAAATAAGATGTATACAAGTGGCTTTCATATAGGAACGGTTATCAGATTAATAGAACTCTACAGGAGTGCTGTTTGCCTCCACGGTCTTTCCGCTGGCTAAGGTACATACGACTCTGAATGTGTATCTGCCAGTGGCCAGCGGGTGGAGTAAGACTTTGTAGATAGATGTGTGTTTACACTGAGTCAATAATTCACCGGCAGAGGTGGCATCATACAATTGATCTTCTAAAGCCAGCGGATAGTCTTTGAACCTGTCCGAAACAAGTGTTTCGGATGTCTGGTCTGTTTCGGATTCAGATAAGGCATATATCTCTATGTTACTGATTGCGTCGGTAAATGTCGGAATATAGAAAAAAGGATCTGATTCGTAAAGTTCCGTGTCAATGATCAACCGGATACAGAGCATATAGGCTTCTGCTTTGATGCGGTGTTCCTGGCTCAGGACAGGAACTTCTCCGGTATTGTCCATATGCGTCAATTCGACCCCTGTCAATCTCGCGGGAACGACGGTCATTTCAGGATCACCGTCGTGACACCTTGTAGCGGTAAACAAAATAAATAAGAGAAATAGTAATTTGTACCTGAACATAGTATATAGTAGAGATTTGGTTTCAGTTGTTTTTAAAGGTACGGGATTTTTATTTTAAAAACAAAGTTTACACAGAAATATTGTACCTGTATGCCTAATTATTTTGCCATATCAAAATTCTTTTCGTTCTTTGCCTTTTGTTTAAAGATAGGTTCTGAATTTCCATGACCATTTAACTCCATTTGAAATGAATATTTTATCTAAGTGCAGGAAAGACAGCTCGCGGATACACAAAACCATTTCATCAAATCAAGATATAATATGAAAACTTATTTAGTGACTGGCGCGGCCGGTTTTATCGGGGCTAATTACCTGAAGTATATCCTGGCTAAACATGAAGATATACGTGTGGTGGTGTTGGATGCGCTCACCTATGCCGGTAACCTGGGTACTATTGTTGCGGATCTGGATAATGAACGTTGCTTTTTTGTGAAAGGCGATATTTGTGACCGCCAACTTGCCGATCAGTTGTTTGCCGAATATCGATTTGATTATGTGGTAAACTTTGCGGCCGAGAGCCATGTGGACCGTAGTATAGAGAATCCGCAATTGTTTCTGATCACTAACATCCTGGGAACACAAAATCTGTTGGATGCGGCCCGTCGGGCCTGGGTGACAGGAAAAGATGCGCAAGGATATCCTACCTGGCAAAAAGGCGTACGGTTTCATCAGGTATCTACCGATGAGGTGTATGGTTCCTTAGGTGAAGAAGGATATTTTACAGAAACCACTCCTCTATGTCCTCACAGTCCTTACAGTGCTTCCAAAACGAGTGCGGATATGGTGGTGATGGCCTATCACGATACATATAAAATGCCGGTAACAATCACCCGCTGCTCCAATAATTACGGACCCTATCATTTTCCGGAGAAGTTGATCCCTCTGATCATCAAGAATATAGTAGAGGGGAAAAAACTTCCGGTATATGGAGACGGGAGCAATGTGCGCGACTGGTTATATGTAGAGGATCATTGTAAAGCCATTGATCTGGTCGTACGAAAAGGTACGAAAGGAGAAGTCTATAATGTAGGTGGGCACAATGAAAAGACCAATCTCGAGATCGTGAAACTGACGATTGCTACCATTCGTCGTTTGTTGACAGAAAAACCTGAATATAGGGAAGTCCTGAAACACAAACAAAAAGAGGATCGCGGTGAGATTTCTATCGATTGGATCGATGAAAACCTGATCACTTTTGTAAAAGATCGTCTGGGACATGACCAGCGGTATGCGATTGATCCGACGAAGATCTCCAGCGAACTGGGGTGGTCTCCTGAGACACGGTTCGAAGAAGGTATTGTGAAAACGATTGAGTGGTACCTGAATAATCAGATATGGGTAGAAGAAGTCACCAGTGGCGATTATCAGAAATACTACGAGCGCATGTATGGTAAAAAATAGATTAGCCTATAAGTAATCCGATACACAAAAGTATACCTAAGAACAGCATATTGCGTGACGTTTCACCCAATATGCTGTTTAGTTTTTTACCACTACGTATATATATCATTTTTTTCCAGGTGAAAATATGAAGGATCACATAGAGTTGTGGAAGCAGTCCTGCCCATATATTTCCCTGATAAGCGAACCATATACACAATATTCCGGCCAGTAATCCTGTACACAGGTAAAGATAACTCCCGGCTTTTTCACCCAAGCGTACGACGAGCGTACGTTTGCCACTCTTTTTATCTGCATCCCGATCCCGGTAATTGTTTACAATGAGCAGTGTATCTACTGCCAGACCGCAAACAAGTGCGCCGATGGTGACATTCGTATTCCATCCATGAGCCTGTACATAATAGGTACCTCCTACGGGGACCAGACCAAAAAAAAACAAGACCAATACATCTCCCCATCCGTGGTAGGAGAGAGGGTAAGGGCCTGTGGTGTACAGGAAAGCAAAAATCATACAGATAGCTCCTACAAAGATCAACTCCCAGCCTCCATAGAAGAGGAGAGCGGATCCTGTGATAGCGGCCAGGATCAACGCGACAGCAATACCGATCTTCATACTGTGTGGAGAGATCCATCCTTGTGAACAGGCACGCTCCGGTCCCAGACGGTCTTCTCTATCACTCCCTTTCAGGAAATCGAACAGGTCATTGATTAGGTTAGCTGCTATTTGCATCAGACAGGCGAACAATAAACAGATACATGCCGGAACAGCATCGAACTTTCCGTCGCTATATGCCAGCGCGCTACCTACCAATACCGGTACGGCTGCTCCTGTGAGAGTTTTGGGCCGGGATGCCAGCCACCATGCATGCAGGGAGGCCGGTTGTATATGAGTCATACAATTGTTTTTTAGGAGGAACAAAGATACGAATCATTTGATCAACAAAAGAGGGATACCATAAATCTTTGAGAAGAAAAGCATGAGTCTCCACTGTTAGGATGATTAACATTTTCGTCAGGAACAGGAACATGAGGTTCCTGTCGGTAGTGGAAGTAAAAGAGAAACAATTAAAGCCATATCTGGTACCGGAACAAATCCGTATACTGGGGTCATATATTCGGCAGCTATTGAAACATTGCATATATAAGAGCTGAATCCATTTTTTCTTTATACCCCATTTCATAAGATTATGTTGAGGGCATTTTATGACCCATAGGGCGATTGGATAGGGAACGTATCCATGCGGACTTTAACCAGTTAGAAATATATATCAATGGTTATCGGATAAGAAAAAAGCGGTGATTGTATGTAGGGAGGGAGATCTACAAAGCTCTTCTTTTGATGTTTTATAATATAATAAGGTGTATGTATTTAGTGTGTAGTTGTTGTGTTTTGTTTTTTT
>JAJBTC010000173.1 GCA_020861095.1 Bacteroides sp. | reverse complement strand
TAATTATTCTGTGGAAAATGTAAACAGACTCTTAATATCATAAAAACAACGAGAAACAATTAATTTAATAATAACCCAATTGACCATTTGCAGCAAGACTTTCTTTTAATTGTCAACTGTCAATTGTCAATTGTCAATTCTTAAAACTATGTTTGAAAATTATGAAGTATGGTTCATAACAGGAGCTCAGCTTCTGTATGGAGGTGACGCAGTAGTTGCTGTAGATGCACACTCTAATGAAATGGTTAAAGGACTGAACGATTCAGGAAGACTTCCTGTAAAAGTAGTATATAAAGGTACAGCAAACTCTTCCAAAGAAGTAACCGCTGTAATGAAAGCCGCCAACAATGATGAGAAATGTATTGGTGTTATTACCTGGATGCATACCTTCTCACCTGCTAAAATGTGGATTCATGGTTTGCAGGCGTTGAATAAACCTTTGTGTCACTTTCACACACAGTTCAATAAAGAAATTCCTTGGGATACTATGAATATGGACTTCATGAACCTGAATCAATCGGCTCATGGCGACCGTGAATTCGGACATATCACTGCCCGTTTGCGTAAACCCCGCAAAGTGGTAGTAGGACACTGGCAAGACACTGCAACACAAGATAAACTTGCTGTTTGGATGCGCGTTTCAGCTGCCTGGGCAGATGCTCAGGATATGTTGATCGTTCGTTTCGGCGACCAAATGAACAACGTAGCCGTAACAGACGGTGACAAGGTGGAAGCAGAAATGCAGTTAGGTTACCATGTGGACTATGTTCCTGTGAATGACCTGATGGAATATTACAAAGCCGTATCAGACGCTGATGTAAAAGCATTGGTTGCAACATATTTTGCAGACTATGACCACAGTCCTGAACTGGAAAAAGAAGGCACTGAAGCATATACTAAAGTATGGAATTCAGCGAAAGCAGAAATCGCTATTCGTCGCCTATTGAAAGATATGGGAGCCAAAGGATTTACAACAAACTTTAATGACTTAGGTTTGATGGATCAAATACCGGGTCTGGCCAGCCAGCGTTTGATGGCCGAAGGTTACGGATTCGGAGGCGAAGGTGATTGGAAGACAGCTGCTCTATATCGTACGATGTGGTTCATGGGCCAGGGTTTGCCAAAGGGTTGCTCCTTCCTGGAAGACTATACATTGCATTTCGATGGAGAAAAGAGCGCTATCCTTCAGGCACACATGCTTGAGATTTGTCCGCTGATTGCTGCCGAAAAACCTAAATTGGAAGTACACCGCCTTAGCATCGGTATCGACAGTGAAACAGCTCGTCTGGTATTTACGTCTAAAGAAGGTGAAGGGATTGCTGCCACTATCGTCGACCTGGGTAACCGTTTCCGTATGATCGTAAATAAAGTAGATTGCATCAAGAGCAAATCACTTCCAAAACTACCGGTTGCTTCTGCATTGTGGATTCCACGTCCAAACCTTGAAGTAGGTGCAGGTGCATGGATTATGGCAGGTGGTACGCATCATACCAGCTTCTCTTACGATCTTACTGTAGAATATATGGAAGATTATGCTGAAATCGCAGGTATTGAAATGGTTGTTATCGACGAGAATACAACAATGCCTGAATTTAAGAAAGAACTTCGCATGAACGAAGTATTTTATATGTTGAATAAAGGTATTTGATGAGGATGAAATCAGGTGCAAAATCAACCATCGAAACAGGTAAAGCCATTCTTGGCATAGAATTCGGTTCTACACGAATCAAGGCTGTTTTGATTGACCAGGAGAACAAGCCTATCGCCCAGGGGAGCCATACCTGGGAGAACCAACTGGTCGACGGGCTCTGGACATATAGCGTGGATGCTATCTGGCACGGGCTGCAGGATTGCTATGCCGATCTTCGTTCGAATGTAAAGGACACATACGGCATAGAGATAGAGACATTGGCAGCCATTGGTGTCAGTGCCATGATGCACGGCTACATGGCATTCAATGAAAAAGAAGAGATTCTCGTGCCTTTCCGCACTTGGAGAAATACCAACACGGGACAAGCGGCAGCAGAACTGTCTGAACTGTTTGTTTATAATATCCCTTTGAGATGGAGCATTTCTCACCTATATCAAGTCATCCTGGATAATGAGGAACACGTGAAAGATATTAATTATCTGACAACGCTTGCAGGCTATATCCATTGGCAGATGACGGGTAAAAAGGTGTTGGGCATAGGCGATGCATCAGGGATGCTCCCCATAGACCCAACTACCAAAAACTATTCCGCCCCCATGGTGGATAAGTTCGACAGCCTGATTGCGAATAAAGGATATGGCTGGAAGTTGCCCGACATCCTACCTGAAGTATTACTTGCAGGCGAGAATGCCGGATTCCTTACAGCAGGAGGAGCCACCAGACTCGATGTTTCGGGTCACCTGAAAGCAGGCATACCTTTTTGCCCACCCGAAGGAGATGCCGGAACCGGTATGGTAGCAACTAACGCTGTCAAGCAACGTACAGGTAATGTATCGGCAGGAACATCATCCTTTTCTATGATTGTATTGGAGAAGGAGCTGTCCCAACCCTACGAAGTGATTGATATGGTTACCACTCCTGACGGAAGTCTTGTAGCGATGGTACATTGCAACAATTGCACCTCCGATCTCAACGCGTGGGTGAATATTTTCAAAGAATATCAGGAGCTGTTGGGCATACCTGTAGATATGAATGAAATATATGAAAAACTCTACAACCATGCGCTGACAGGCGATAAAGATTGTGGAGGCCTTCTTTCATTCAATTATGTGTCGGGCGAACCTATAACAGGATTTGCTGAGGGAAGACCCTTGTTTGTACGTTCGGCTAATGATAAGTTCAACCTCGCGAATTTCATGCGGGCACATCTGCATGCTTCGGTCGGTGTCCTTAAGATCGGTAATGACATCCTCTTCAATGAAGAAAAGATCAAAGTCGATCGAATCACAGGACACGGCGGACTGTTTAAAACTAAGAACGTAGGTCAAAGAATACTTGCAGCAGCATTAAACTCACCCATCTCTGTGATGGAAACTGCCGGTGAAGGGGGTGCCTGGGGTATTGGTCTGTTAGGTTCTTATCTGGTGAACAATGAGAAGAAACAGTCACTTGCCGATTTCCTGGACGAACATGCGTTTGGCGGAGATGCAGGTATTGAAATATCCCCTTCGGTTGAAGATGTGGAAGGCTTTGGCATATACATCGAAAACTACAAGGCAGCATTACCTATCGAAGAAGCAGCTGTAAAATTCAGCGGCAACGTGCCACAGCGAGGCTCTTGCTAAAAACTGAATATTCCAGTCATCCGGAGCGTAGCGAAAGATCTGCAACATAACCACATAGTGGTTAAGAAGCAGGTCTCTCACTCCGTTCGGGATTTAAAGATATTGTCGAGCCATTCCACTGTCACAACCAAAACCTTTTCTTAGTAACTGTTAGGATTTTGCTTGTTTCTTTATTTAGACTTGTTTTTAGTCATATTTTTCTGTTTTGGATGCGATAATAGTGGGTTGTAGAGACGCATATTTGCGTCTGAAAAAACAGGAAAAGATGGCAAAAAGAAGACAAAAGAAAGAGCAAAAAATACATATAATATATTAGTTTTGGAAAATCCCAACAGTTACTTACATGCTAACAAATGAAGATATATATGCAAAAACACTTATGAAAATCCATACTCTTATTCTATCTTTACTTATCACGCTAAATCTGATTGCTCAGCCACAAAATCAAGTACAACTGTTCCCTTTATCGGACGTTAAGCTGCTTGACAGTCCCTTTCTACAAGCTCAGCAAACAGATCTGAACTATATTCTCGCTATGGATCCGGACAGATTACTTGCTCCGTATCTGCGAGAGGCCGGACTTACACCTAAAGCTCAGCCCTATACTAACTGGGAAAATTCCGGATTGGATGGACATATGGGAGGACATTATATTTCTGCATTGTCTATGATGTCAGCCGCTACCGGAAACGCAGAAATCAAACAGCGCCTTGACTATATGGTCAATGAACTTAAGCGTTGTCAGGATGCTGTCGGAACAGGATTTATCGGAGGAACTCCCGGTAGTATCCCCATGTGGAACGAGATCAAAGCAGGAAACATTCGTGCCGGAGGTTTTGACCTCAATGGCAAATGGGTACCTCTCTACAATATACACAAAACGTATGCAGGCCTTCGTGACGCATACCTCTTCACTGGTAACCAGACTGCCCGTGATATGCTTTTTAAGCTAACAGACTGGATGCTCGATGTTACCAATGGTTTGAGTGAGGAACAAATGCAGGACATGCTTCGTAGTGAACATGGAGGCCTCAACGAAACCTTTGCTGATGTATATGCTATGACTGGTGATAGTAAATACCTCACCCTTGCCAAACGTTTTTCGCACCTGGCCATTTTGAATCCACTTTTAGCCAAAGAGGATAAACTCACCGGACTGCATGCGAATACTCAAATCCCTAAAGTTATCGGCTACAAACGTATTGCCGATCTGGAGAAAAACAAAAAATGGGATGATGCTTCCCAATTTTTCTGGGAAATCGTAACCCAAAACCGTTCTGTTAGCATGGGTGGCAATAGTGTACGCGAACACTTCCATCCCGCCGATAACTTTGAGCCAATGGTTACCGATATAGAAGGCCCGGAAACCTGTAACACTTACAACATGCTTCGTTTGAGCAATATGTTCTTCCAAACAACCGCAGAAGCCCGCTATATAGATTTCTACGAACGTGGCCTTTACAATCACATTCTCTCTTCGCAGGAACCTGATAAAGGTGGATTTGTATATTTTACGCCTATGCGTTCGGGACACTATCGGGTGTATTCCCAACCGGAAACCAGCATGTGGTGTTGTGTGGGCTCCGGATTAGAGAATCACACCAAATATGGTGAGATTATTTATGGTCACACGGAGAATGAGTTATACGTCAACCTCTTCATTCCTTCACAGCTGGAATGGAAAGACAAAGGAATAACACTGGTTCAGGAAACCCGTTTTCCCGAAGAAGAACACGTGCGCTTCATGATCAGGGAAAGCAAGAAAAAAGCATTTGCACTTAAACTACGTTATCCGGGATGGGTTGAAGAAGGCAAGCTAACTGTAACGGTGAATGGGCAACCTCAACCAATTTACGAAGTATCAGGCAACTATATCACTATTGATCGTAAATGGAAGAAAGGTGATGAAGTAGTGCTTACACTTCCTATGAAGTTAACTATGGAACAACTCCCGGATCAAAGCGATTATTATTCCTTCATGTATGGTCCTATCGTTTTAGCAACTAAAACGGGAACAGAGGACATGAAAGGATTATATGCCGACGATAGCCGTGGCGGACACATTGCACAGGGACATCAGATACCCTTGCAGGATATGCCTATTCTGGTAGGAGAAACGAATCAACTCCTCCCCTGTTTCAAAAAGGAAAATGAGAACGACATACGCTTCAAATATACCGGAGAAATATATCCTGAGAAATTTAAGTCCATGGAATTCATTCCTTTCTTCCGTCTGCATAACTCTCGCTATGCCGTATATTTCCGTCAGGTTACTTCAGACAATTTACAACTTCTGAAGGAGGACATCACCCGCAAAGAACAGCAAAAAGCAGAGTGGATAGAGCGGACTATCGATCTGATATATCCGGGTGAACAACAGCCGGAGTCCGACCACTTTATTAAATATGAAGATTCGCATACAGGAACCCGGGATAACCGTCATTTCCGTTTAGCCAGAGGCTGGTTCAGTTACGAATTAAAGATAAAGGAAGAAGCTCATTCGCTTATGCTTGTACTGCATAAAGGGGATACTAAACCCGGGACTAATATATATATTGGAGATAAAAAGATTGACGTCTCGCCTATTATCGCCGATTTAGATGAGAACTTCATTACATGGATATACGAACTTCCTGAAAAATTGAATAGGGGAACAGAAACCCTCAGGTTTATGCCGGGAGAATCTGAACAAACATTCCGTGTTTACGAAATAAGGTTATTGAAATAAGGATCAATATCCCCGTCATCCAGAGTGTTGCGAAGGATGACAGGGGTAGCCCGAATAACAATGCCTTTTCATTACGAATGCAAAAAGAATAAATATATGCACAAACTAACACCCGGAACTGTCTACCTACTGACAAACAAAACAGAACAACACTTTATATAGGTGTTACATCCGATATAGACAAACGGGTTAAGAGCATAAACAACATTTATACAGAAATAGCTTCACCTCTGAATACAATCCAGCATATTGCATTTATTTGGAAAAATTTATGGATATAGGAGATGCAATCAACCGGGAAAAGGAATGGAAGGGTTGGAGTAGAAAAAAGAAAAAAGAAAGAAGAATTAATGAATCAAATAAACCCCGAATGGAAAGAATGAATCTGACTCAAAACGTAGTACGGTTATCCGCCTTACTACCTCTCCGAAGAAGATCCTCCGCTTTGCTCTGGATGACCAGGGTAATGGCTATTCTCTTTTTTGTTCCTGCGACACTTACGGCACAAGAAGTTGAAAGTCCGGATGGTCTACTTAAGGTTAACCTATCACTGAATGAAGGGAAACCCAGTTATAGCGTTACCTACAACAACAAGACCATGTTGGAATCCTCTCCACTGGGATTGGAAACCAGCATGGGTAGCTTTGCCCAGGGGTTAACAAAAATAGGAGAAGAGATTCGTCTTATAGACGAAACTTATACACTTCCTCATGCCAAAGCAAGCCGCATACATTATGTAGCAAATGAATTGGTTAGTAGTTATAGCAATGCGGAAAGCGATACGTTACAGATCATTTTCCGAGTGGCGAACCATGATATATCCCAGGCTTATCGCATCAATTCTGCTAAAAAGACACATTGCACCATCCTTAAAGAATTAACCGGTTTTGATTTTCCTGCACATACGACAACTTTCATCACTCCGCAAGCTCCGTGGGGTGAAGGATGGATGCGCACCAAACCAAGCTACGAAGAAGAGTATACATTGGATGGAGCCATAAGAACTCCGTCCAAATATGGAATTGGGTATACCTTCCCTGCCCTTTTCCATTTAGGTAACGACGGTTGGGTATTGATATCAGAAACAGGTGTAAGCAGTCTTTATGCCGGGACTAAACTTAGTGAAGGCAGCCCTGAGGGCTCTTATAGTATAGCATTCCCCGAAAAAGAAGAGAATCATGGTGTGGGTGATTTTACCGTTACAGCAGGACTACCTTTGCTCACTTCGTGGAAAACAATCACTGTTGGCGAAACACTGAAACCAATAGTGGAAACAACTTCCGCCTACGATGTTGTTAAGCCATTATATGAACCATCACAAGTATTTAAACCCGGAAAATCAACGTGGAGCTGGGTGGTTTGGCAAGATAATAGCATCAACTTTGACGATCAGATCAAATTTATCGACTTAGCAGCTGCTCTGAACTTTGAGTATGTACTGATAGACAATTGGTGGGACCAGAAAATTGGTCGTGAACGCATGGCGGAACTCGTACGTTATGCCCGCTCTAAGAATGTAGATGTTATTCTTTGGTACAACTCCAACGGTTCATGGAATGATGCTCCGCAAACCCCACAGGATTGTATGGACACCACACCAGCTCGTCGCCGCGAAATGGCGTGGTTAAAGGCGGTAGGTGTAAAGGGTATAAAGGTCGATTTCTTTGGTGGAGATAAACAGGTCACCATAAAATTATATGAAGATATTCTAACTGATGCCAATGAATATGGAATCTCTGTAAACTTTCATGGAGCAACCCTTCCACGTGGTTGGGAGCGTATGTATCCTAACCACATGACCAGTGAAGCTGCACTTGTATCAGAAAATCTGATATTTAGTCAATACTGGACAGACAGAGAAGCATACAGCAGTACTATCCTTCCTTTCACACGTAATGCCGTGAGTGGTATGGACTTCGGACCCGTATTCTTCAACAAGATCCTTTCCAAAGACCAGAAAGAGGGAACCATCCGTAAAACAACAGATGCATTCCAACTGGCTACAATGGTAATCTATCAATCGGCCACACAACACCTCGGAGTGACCCCCAATAACCTGGACGAACAGCCGGATTATGTACTTGATTTCCTCCGGATGGTACCTACCGTTTGGGATGAAACCATCTTCATTGACGGATACCCGGGAAAATACTTTGTTGTAGCCCGTCGTTACGGTAACAGATGGTACATTGCCGGAAGTAATGCAGAAGAACAATCTAAGAAACTTACTCTATCCCTACCCTGGTTAACCGGGCAGGAGGTTTCTGTAATTTACGATAAAGAAGACCGTACAGCCGGATTTAAAACAGCCACAGTTAACAAGAAAGGACAACTTGTCATTGACATGGAGCCTCTGGGTGGTGTAACCATCTATACGAAATAAGAGAATTATTCCCATTTAAACATACACATTTTTTAGAATTAATCATGAAAAAGAAACTTTTACTCGGTGTAATGGTATTGGCATCCTTGTCACTCTCCGCACAGAAGAGCGCTACAATCAAAGGCAATGTGAATGATGCCAATCAAATTATTCCTAAAGAAATCTATGGTCAGTTTGCCGAACATCTTGGCACTTGTATCTATGGTGGCCTTTGGGTAGGCGAGAACTCTGGTATTCCTAACACTAACGGTTATCGTACCGATGTATTAAATGCACTGAAAGATCTTAAAATTCCTGTACTTCGCTGGCCGGGAGGTTGCTTTGCTGATGAATATCACTGGATGGATGGTATCGGTCCCAAAGAGAACCGCCCTAAAATGGTGAACAACAACTGGGGAGGAACCATCGAAGATAATAGCTTCGGTACACACGAGTTCCTAAACCTTTGCGAAATTCTGGAATGTGAACCTTATATCAGTGGTAACGTAGGTAGTGGTACTGTAGAAGAATTGGCTAAGTGGGTTGAATACATGACTTCAGACGGCGACTCTCCTATGGCTAACCTTCGCCGTAAAAATGGCCGTGATAAAGCATGGAAGGTAAAATATCTCGGAGTAGGTAACGAAAGCTGGGGATGCGGTGGAGACATGCGTCCTGAATATTATGCCGATCTATACCGCCGTTATGCTATATACTGCCGTAACTACGACGACAACCGTTTGTATAAAATAGCCAGTGGTGCCAGCGATTACGATTATAACTGGACTGAAATACTGATGGATCGTGCCCAAAATCACATGCAGGGACTTTCTTTGCACTACTACACCGTAAAAGGATGGGATGGAAGCAAAGGTTCTGCGACTCAATTTAATACGGATGATTACTATTGGACATTAGGCAAGTGCCGTGAAGTAGAAGATGTACTTAAAAAACACATGGCTATCATGGACAAACACGATCCCCAAAAGCGTGTGAACTTGTTGCTTGATGAATGGGGAACCTGGTGGGACGAAGAACCGGGAACAATCAGTGGTCACCTTTATCAACAAAATACGATGCGTGATGCTTTTGTTGCTTCACTTTCGTTTGACATCTTTCATAAATATACGGAGCGTCTAACCATGGCTAACATTGCACAGATCGCCAATGTATTGCAATCTATGATATTAACCAACGATAAAGGACAAATGGTATTGACTCCAACGTATCATGTATTCAAACTGTACATTGTACACCAGGATGCCACTCACATACCACTTGACATCCAGTGCGATGAAATGACTGTAGGCGACAATCGCACCCTTCCTATGATCAGTGCTACGGCTTCTAAAGATAAAAACGGCGTTGTTCACATCTCCTTGTCAAATGTTGACCTGACCAATGATCAGGACATTACAATCAACCTCTCGGATTTGAAAGCAAAAAACGTTACCGGAGAAATACTTACTTCCGGGAATATTGACGATTACAACTCTTTTGAGAATCCAAATGTCGTAAATATCAAGGAATTCAAAGGTGCTAAGCTCAACAAGGGAACCCTACAGGTAAAAGTTCCTGCGAAGTCTATTGTAACACTTTCATTACATTAAGAATGAAGAATTGAAAATTGAGAATCCATACGATGTTGTTAACGTATGAACAATTGGTCTATTACAAAAGTTTTGATTAATAAACGGTTGATCAAACAATCATCAGTTATCGCAGACCATTAGTCTGAGATATAATAAAAAGAGGGCAATTAATTCCCAATTTTCAATTTTAATTCTCAATTCAATAACTATCTTTGCATAATAATATAACTTAATTATTTCTTATGAACGATATTAAGCTTATGAACCGCGCAGCGGATAACATCAGAATTCTTGCTGCATCCATGGTTGAAAAAGCCAATTCCGGACATCCGGGAGGCGCTATGGGAGGCGCGGACTTTGTAAACGTGCTCTTCTCAGAGTTTCTGGTATATGATCCGGAAAATCCGGCCTGGGAAGGTCGCGACCGTTTCTTCCTTGACCCAGGTCATATGTCACCTATGCTATACTCTGTATTGGCATTTACCGGAAAATATACATTGGATGAATTGAAAGAATTCCGCCAATGGGGTAGCCCCACTCCGGGACATCCGGAACGGGACATAGCCCGTGGTGTGGAGAACACATCAGGTCCGTTGGGGCAGGGACATACTTATGCTGTGGGAGCAGCTATCGCAGCCAAATTCCTGCAAGCCCGGTTCGGCGACCAGATGAATCAGACGATCTATACTTATATCTCCGACGGAGGCATCCAGGAAGAGATCTCTCAGGGCGCCGGACGCATAGCCGGACACCTTGGACTGGACAACCTGATCATGTTCTATGATTCAAATGATATTCAGCTGTCTACTCCCACCGAAGAGGTTATGACAGAAGATGTGGCTAAGAAATATGAAGCCTGGGGATGGAAAGTATTTACCATCAACGGGAATGATACAGATGCCATTCGTGAAGTACTGGTAAAAGCCAAAGCGGTGAAAGAGCAACCTGTACTGATCATCGGAAAGACGGTAATGGGTAAGGGTGCCCGCAAAGCAGACGGGTCGAGCTATGAAGCCAGTACTGCCACGCATGGCGCACCGCTGGGTGGAGATGCTTATATAAACACCATCAAGAACCTGAACGGCGATCCGCAAAACCCATTTGTGATCTTCCCGGAAGTAGCAGAAATGTATGCCAAACGTGCGGAGGAGCTGAAAAAGATCGTTGCCGATCGCAAAGAGTCCAAAGAATCCTGGGCCAAAGCCAATCCGGAACTGGCTGCCAAACTGGAACAGTTCTTCTCCGGCAAAGCTCCTTCGGTCGACTGGAGTGCCATTAAACAAAAACCGGGTGCAGCTACACGCAATGCTTCTGCTACGGTGTTGGGTGTATTGGCTACAGAGGTAGAAAATATGATCGTAGCTTCGGCAGACCTTTCCAATTCGGATAAGACAGATGGCTTCCTGAAGAAAACTCACGCTTTCAAACCAGGTGATTTCACGGGAGCTTTCCTGCAGGCAGGCGTATCCGAATTCACGATGGCTTGTGTATGTATCGGTATGGCCCTTCACGGAGGAGTGATCCCCGCCTGCGGTACTTTCTTTGTGTTCTCTGATTACATGAAACCCGCTGTACGTATGGCTGCTCTGATGGAACTGCCGGTAAAATTCATCTGGACACACGATGCATTCCGTGTAGGTGAAGATGGTCCTACCCACGAACCGGTGGAACAGGAAGCTCAGATCCGCCTGATGGAAAAACTGAAAAACCACAAAGGACACAACTCGATGTTGGTTTTGCGTCCGGCCGATGCGGAAGAGACTACCCAGGCATGGAAAATGGCCATGGAAAATACTTCCACTCCCACAGGACTCATCTTCTCCCGTCAGGATATCAAAGAACTTCCCCAAGGCAATGACTATGCTCAGGCCGCTAAGGGAGCTTATATCGTAGCCGGGTCAGATGAGAATCCGGACGTGGTCCTCGTCGCATCAGGTTCGGAAGTTGCTACATTGGTAGCCGGAGCCGAATTGCTTCGTAAAGACGGCATCAAACTGCGTATTGTTTCTGCTCCGTCCGAAGGCCTGTTCCGTAGCCAGAGCAAAGAATACCAGGAGTCTGTGATCCCTGCGGATGCGAAAGTGTTCGGACTGACTGCCGGATTGCCTGTCAACCTGCAGGGACTGGTAGGATGCCACGGTAAAGTTTTCGGTCTGGAATCATTCGGTTTCTCAGCACCTTACAAGGTATTGGACGAGAAACTGGGCTTCACGGCTGAGAACGTATACAATCAGGTAAAAGAAATGTTAGCATAAACATACGATCTTTCTACGGCCACATTCCTCTCCGATTGTGGCCGTTTTTCTATAAATAACACATACCGGGTATTATCCCGACAACCACAATTGCACAATGAAAACAATAGCGATCTGTTCCGACCATGCCGGCTATGAAATGAAAACTTATATCTGCCAATGGCTGGAAACCAAAGGATGGGAGTATATGGATTTCGGAACTCACTCTGCGGAAAGTTGTGATTACGCAGACTTTGCTCACCCACTGGCCGATGCAGTAGAAAACGGAAAGTGTTATCCGGGAATTGCTGTCTGCGGCAGTGGCAACGGTATAAACATGACCCTCAACAAGCATCAGGGTATACGGGCGGCACTCTGTTGGAACCCTGAGATCTGCGAACTGGCACGTCAGCACAACGATGCCAACGTACTTGTACTGCCCGCACGTTTTATCTCTATGGATGAGGCAGACCGTATCTTAGAGAAATTCTTCTCTACGGAATTTGAAGGTGGACGTCATCAAAAACGGATCGAAAAAATACCTGTCAGGTAAAAAAGAAAGAGTTTTTTCTATAATAAAACAAAGGGTTATTCCGGAAAGTATTTTCTGTGAATGACCTTTTTCTTTTCATAACCCGGAAGGAAATCCTACCTATACATTCAACCGGAAGGTCAAATAATACACCATTTCGATCAAAAAGTCACGTAATTCCTCTTATACAAACCCCTATTTTTGTAGCAGAGATATTTCCGATAATCTACCAGAAACGAATATTACCATGAAAAGACTACTTACTTCAACCATCCTTTTGTTGTTTGCCCTGCTCATCTGGGCAGATCCCATTGATATGGATAAAGCCTTTGAAGAGAGTGCCCGGATCGAAGCATCCATCAAACGGACACATTTTCCGGATCGTATCTTCAACATCACCGATTTTGGTGCTGTTACCGATCAGCCGGACGAACCCTGCCACGAAGCGATCAACCTGGCAATCATTGCCTGCAATCAGACCGGTGGAGGTACAGTACTTGTTCCCGAAGGCACATTCTACACAGGTCCCATCACGTTAAAGAGCAATGTCAACCTCCATGTTTCGGAAGGTGCGACCCTAAAGTTCTCTACAGATCAGAGTTTATATTTCCCGGGAGTAGTCACTCGCTGGGAAGGAGTGGATTGCTACAATGCCCGTCCGCTTATCTATGCACATGGTGAGACTAATATAGCCCTTACAGGTAAAGGTACCATTGACGGTCAGGGTTCCAAAGAAGCCTGGTGGCCTATGTGCGGCGCTCCCCGATACGGTTGGGAAGAAGGAATGGTGGCACAGCGCAACGGAGGACGCGACAAGCTGTTGATGTACGCGGAAACCCACACCCCGATCTACAAACGGGTCATGACCCCGGAAGACGGCCTCCGTCCGCAACTGATCAATTTCTATAGTTGTCATACGGTACTGATCGAAGACCTGACGCTCTTGAATTCCCCGTTCTGGGTAATCCATCCCCTGTTCTGCGAAAGTATGATCGTCCGTGGGGTAACCATCTTCAACCGCGGACCGAATGGGGATGGCTGCGACCCGGAATCCTGCAAGAATGTATGGATCGAGAACTGTCTGTTCGACACGGGAGACGATTGCATCGCCATTAAATCCGGACGTAACAACGATGGCCGCAAGTGGGACATTCCCAGTGAAAACATCATCGTACGCAATTGCCGGATGAAGAACGGACACGGCGGAGTCGTGATCGGCAGTGAGATCTCCGGAGGATATCGCAATCTGTTTGTAGAGAACTGCGAGATGGACAGTCCTCTGCTCGACCGCGTGATCCGTATCAAGACCAGTACCTGCCGGGGTGGTCTCATTGAGAATGTATTCGTACGTAACATTACCGTAGGAGAATGCAAAGAAGCCGTTCTGCGCATCAACCTTCAGTATGAGAACAGAGAAAACTGCCAGCGGGATTTTGTGCCTACCGTACGCAATGTACACCTGAAAAACGTAACCAGTGAGAAGAGTAAACTGGGTATACTGATCATCGGTCTCGACGAAAGTGATCAGGTCTACAACGTCAGCCTCGAAGATTGTCATTTCAACAATGTAAAAGAAGGAGGCAATCAGATCAGTGGTGCCAGAGACATTACTTTCAATAATCTGTACATAAACGGAAAACCCGTCCGATAAATACTTTTCCAACGGCTTTTTAAGGCCGGAAGGCGACAAAGAAATAGCATTCTGTCAGCCTTCCGGCCTTTGTTGCATGGCTTTTTTCTCATTTTTCACATACACAGTTCAGAGAATCTGCAAATAAAAGCTATCTTTGTAGTGCAATATAGAAATAGCAAAGTACACATGAATCAGCTAAATTTCTTCAAAGAGCTTATCAATCAAGGGAATGTGGAAGAAGCGATACAGGCTATAGATACATTCCTGCCACAGGCTACCCACGAAGAAAAAGAGCAAGCTTATTACCTGCAAGGCAATGCCTACTGTAAATTGTCTGACTGGCAGCGGGCCATGAACAGCTATCAGCAGGCCATCGATCTGAATCCGGACAGCCCTGCCTGCCAGGCACGGGAGATGCTGTCAGATATCCTCAGTTTCTACAACAAAGATATGTACAACCAATAACCCCATTAAGATATGGCAAAAATTAAAGGAGCTATCGTGGTCGACACAGAACGCTGCAAGGGATGCAATCTCTGTGCGGTGGCTTGTCCGCTCCAGGTCATTGCCCTCAGAAAAGAAGTCAACGTCAAGGGATACAACTACGCCTGTCAGGTGCTGGAAGATACCTGCATTGGTTGCAGCGCCTGCGCAATTGTGTGTCCCGACGGCTGTATATCCGTATACAAAGTAAAATTATAAACCATCCTCTATATGACAGAAGAAGTTGTATTAATGAAAGGCAACGAAGCCATCGCGTACGCAGCTATCCGTTGCGGGGCCGATGGGTATTTCGGATACCCCATCACTCCTCAGTCAGAGGTTCTGGAAACACTGGCCGAGCAAAAGCCCTGGGAAACCACCGGTATGGTAGTCTTACAAGCAGAAAGCGAAGTGGCTGCCATCAATATGGTCTACGGCGCGGCAGGCAGCGGAAAAATGGTGCTTACCTCCTCTTCCAGTCCGGGGATCAGCCTGAAACAGGAAGGAATATCTTACATTGCCGGCGCAGAACTGCCCTGTCTGATCGTGAATGTGATGCGCGGTGGCCCGGGATTGGGGACCATCCAGCCCAGCCAGGCAGACTATTTCCAGACGGTAAAAGGAGGCGGACACGGGGATTACCGGCTGATCACGCTGGCCCCGGCTTCCGTACAGGAAATGGCCGATTTTGTGGCACTCTCTTTCGAACTGGCTTTCACATACCGCAACCCGGTGATGATGCTGGCAGACGGTGTCATCGGGCAGATGATGGAAAAGGTGGTATTACCGCCACAAAAGCCCCGGCGGACCGAAGAAGAGCTGATCGCGCAATGCCCGTGGGCATCTACGGGTAAAACCCGCGACCGCAAACCCAATATCATTACTTCCCTGGAACTGCAACCCGATGCCATGGAGATCAACAACCTGCGCTTCCAGGCCAAATACAAAGAGATCGAAGCCCGCGAAGTGCGTTACGAAGAGGTAAACTGTGAAGATGCGGATTACCTGATCGTTGCCTTCGGATCTATGGCTCGTATCGGTCAGAAAGCCATGGAGACCGCGCGTGAAGAGGGAATCAAAGTAGGTATTCTGCGTCCCATTACGTTGTGGCCCTTCCCTACGGAAGTGATCGCGCAATATGCCGGAAAGGTGAAAGGATTCCTTTCCCTGGAACTGAATGCCGGACAGATGATAGAAGATATCCGCCTTGCGGTAAACGGGCGGGTAAAGGTAGAACATTTCGGAAGATTGGGAGGCATTGTACCCGATCCGGACGAGATTGTCTGCGCACTGAAAGAGAAATTACTCTGACTATAATCTTTTAAACCATACAGCTTATGAATCCCGATAAAATAAGAGGTATACTCAATTTACTTTTCCTGATCGGAGCCCTTGCTTCCATCATCACTTACTTTGCGGTGGATGACAAAAGAATATTCTTTTATGTATGCGCGGCATCCCTTTTTGTGAAAGTGATGGAGTTTTTTATCCGGTTCACCCACAGATAAAAAGAGAAAGATATGACTATAGAAGAAATCATAAAACCGGAAAATCTGGTCGCCGGACGTCCTGCGCTGATGAATGCTACTCCCATGCACTACTGCCCGGGATGCAGCCACGGAGTAGTACATAAGCTCATTGCCGAAGTCATTGAAGAGATGGGTATGGAAGAGAAGACCATTGGTATCTCTCCGGTGGGTTGCGCCGTATTTATTTATAACTATCTGGATATCGACTGGCAGGAAGCCGCGCACGGTCGCGCACCCGCGGTAGCTACCGGCATCAAACGTCTCTGGCCCGACTGTCTGGTATTTACTTACCAGGGAGACGGGGATCTGGCGTGTATAGGTACGGCAGAAACCATACATGCCCTCAACCGCGGAGAGAATATCACCATCGTCTTTATCAATAACGCGATCTATGGAATGACGGGTGGCCAGATGGCACCGACCACACTCACAGGGATGAAGACCTCCACCTGTCCCTACGGCAGAGATACGGAACTGCACAGATATCCCCTGAAGATCACAGAACTCGCCGCTCAACTGGAAGGTACAGCGTATGTCACCCGCCAGTCGGTACAGTCGGTACCCGCCATCCGCAAAGCCAAAAAGGCTATCCGTAAAGCCTTTGAGAACTCCATGGCAGGCAAAGGCTCGAACCTGGTGGAGATTGTATCTACCTGCAGCTCGGGATGGAAAATGACTCCCGAAGCGTCAAACCGGTGGATGGAAGAACAGATGTTCCCCTATTATCCGCTGGGAGATCTGAAAGACAAAGAATGATCAGTCCACTCAAAGCTAATTGTACACATGAAAGAAGAGATTATTATAGCAGGATTTGGCGGACAAGGTGTCCTGTCTATGGGAAAGATATTGGCCTATTCCGGACTGATGGAAGGAAAAGAGGTGAGCTGGATGCCAGCCTACGGACCCGAACAGCGGGGAGGAACAGCGAATGTAACGGTTATTGTCAGTGACCAGCGCATCTCCTCTCCGATCCTGAGTAAATACGATGCGGCGATTATACTCAACCAACCTTCGCTGGAGAAATTTGAAAGTAAAGTGAAACCGGGTGGCATCCTGATCTACGATGGATATGGCATCCTTCATCCTCCTACCCGCACCGATATACAGATCTGGCGGATCGATGCCATGGATGCTGCCAATGAGATGCACAATGCCAAAGCGTTCAATATGATCGTGTTGGGCGGACTGTTGAAACTACGCCCCATAGTATCCCTGGAAAGTGTGATCAAGGCTCTCCGGAAAACACTGCCCGAACGACATCACCACCTCATTCCCATGAATGAAGAGGCCATCCGGAAAGGAATGGAACTGATCAGGGAAGTAGAACCAGAAGCAGCCGGGTAATTCTTCTCTTCCGGAAAATAAAGATCATAACTGCCGAAGGATCCCACAGGAAAAAAAGCAGGCAGGAACTGACAAGTAAAACATACTAATTACCAGTCATTTGTAGTACTGTAGGCACATTCATTTCCAGCCTGTATAAGGGAGCGCAGGGTACCGGAGCGGCCGCTACCCTGCGCTAGAATCGGTCGTCCTTTCAGAACTTAGAAATAGACCGATTTTTTCCATGTTGAGACTGTTTCTTTTTCTGCTTTATGAATCCGCAGGTTTTATAATAAGCAGATGGTTGTCTACGATCACATCTACCTGGCTGTTAATGGGGAATCCTGCCTGATCCAGCCATACTCCCATCAGTCTCAGAAAAGGAATGGATTTGAGTCCGTTACTGCTTTTTTTGTTCACTACGCTCTGGGAAGAGACGGTAAGCCGCCTGAGATGCAGACTTTCATCTGAGTTTCTGATCTTTAATACTTTGGCTTTGAGTGGCTTTCGGGAAAGTTTTTTTCTTTTTTGTTGTTGTTTAAATTGTTGGGCATAATAAAAAAATTAAAGGATGAATAAAGAAGGCAGGTCTCGCCCAACAATTATTTAAACCATAACAAGTTATGGAACAACAACGTTTCGGGACTTGCACCCGTAAGCCTGCCTTTGTTTTTTTAGGAGATAAGATGTCCATAATAAAACTACTTATTAAAATTTAAATAACTATTGGGTACTGCAAAGATAAGAAATAGTTGCCAAAACCTACAATAAAATCTTTCATTAATTATCAGGTATCCAGTTTACAATGTATCTATAGTGCTGTAAGCACGAGCGATTCCAGCCCGGGGTGGCGGTCGCTCCGGTACCCTGCGCTTCCTTACCCCGGGCTGCGAACCGCACACAAAAAAAGGAGTGCTGCAAGTACGAGCGAAAGAAAATGGTGTAGAGGAGTCTGGGTTGTACTTGGACTATGTCGAGGGTTGGTTTCGCACTCACTTTTGTGCGCAGTTCGCACTCCATCCAGAGTGGCCATAGCCGCCAGTTTAAGAAAGTATGTATTCTTTCCGGAGGATATATCCCCCATCCTGTTCCCATGTCCTGTTCTCTGGATTCTCATACCCTGCTCCCTGTGTTCTCATACCCTGCTCCCAGTATTCCCCGTAGGGGATATAGCAATAGCCCAGCGGTTAAGCGAGCTGTGGCGAAACGATAGTGAAGCCACAGGGAAGCGTACCCTGGGGTGTGAAGCACACAGCAAAGCCAACCTTGAAAAGGTTGCAGCAATTACATCAGTATGTATCCTATATGCAACCTTTTGACTGCGTCGACCGTTGGTTCAAGGTTGAACCCTGTAGAACTCTTTACCCGGGATAGCTTTGGTTCGCTTCACTTGCGTTGCGCTTTCCAAAGGCAACCCCGGGCTACTAATCTATCCCCTTCGGGGAAACTATCTCCGGGAACGGGAAGGCGCTCTTTTTTCCCATGGTGATACCTTCTCTGTTTGATGAACCGGAGTTATATTTCCGGACATACCGGAAAGACAGGTTCTGATCTCCAAATGAAACCATGCAACAGAGATTGGTACAATAGTAACCAATCGACTCTGAATTGGTTACCATTTTTTTTATTTTGGTTACCACAATTGGTCTGTTTTTCAGATGCAGCATTTTACCCAAAAGACACAGTGTTGCCGGGCAACACAGAATATAATTTACATCATAGAGAAACTTCCTGCTATTCATAAAATCTCCTCCCGTATCAAGCTTTCCCTAACCGATATACCAGCCGGTATTGTTATCCGTAGTTCCTCTCCGAACGTTCACAACTACAATTCAGTCGCTCTATGATCCAGTTCTTTACTCATCCCTTGCAGTGTATATCCTTAATAAATACAAACACATCCGGTTTTCGGTCAGAAAATTATTTTTTATTGTATATTTGTCGCAATTTATGAGACGAGTCCTATTAACATATCTGCTCTTTCTTGTCATCGGGCAGATGACAGTCAGCGCACAACAAATTACCCAATACGATCAATTCGGAAATCAGATAGACCCAAGTATGATTCCGGAAAACCCGGATAGTCTGCATACAGAAGTCATTGGGCTGCCTCCTACCTTATACCAATGGCACATCAGTGAGAAATTGGGCAATCGTACGATCGTAACTGCGGATACCGCCTTTACCTATTTTCAGAACACCAATCTGGTAGAGGGGATCACAGGTCACTACAACTATCTGGGGAATCTGGGTTCTCCGCGTGAATCGCGCATATTCTTTGAACGTCCGGGACCTACATCCACATTGTTCCTGAACCCGTTCCGTGGATTCTTTTATGAAGATCCGGAAGATTTTTATTTTACGAACAGTAATGTCCCTTATACCAACCTGACCTATTACAAAGCCGGAAGTAAGATCTATGGGGAAGAACGCTTCAAATCTTATTTCTCCGTCAATGTAAACAAAGACTTTGCATTCGGTTTTGATATTGACTACTTGTACGGAAGAGGTTACTATAATAGTCAGCAAACGGCTTTCTTCAAAGGAGGATTGTTTGCCAGCTATACGGGAGAGCGCTACCAGGCACACGCGATATACAAAAACTTCGCAATGAAAATGGCCGAGAATGGCGGTATCACAGATGACAGATACATTACCCACCCGGAGGATATGGCACAGGGGCAACGGGAATATGAGACCCAGAACATCCCGACCAACCTCGATAATACCTGGAACCGCAATCACAACTTCTATGTCTATCTGACTCACCGGTACAACCTGGGGTTTCATCGGGAGATGAGAAAAGCCCCGGAAAATGAAAACGACTCCATCCCTACCTGGATAGAAGAGTTTGTTCCGGTGACGGCTTTTATACACACTGCGAAAATAGAAAGACTGCGACACAATTTCCGGTCTACCAGTGAGCCGACAGACTATTACGACAATACCTATATCTATACCGGTGAGCGGGCGAGCCGCGATTCTACAATTTACATCAGTACTACCAATACACTGGGATTTTCACTATTGGAAGGATTCAACAAATATGCCCAGGCGGGACTCACTGCATACATCACCCACAAAGGCAGCCAGTACGAACTGATGAACCGGGATTCCGTATCTATCGACCGGTATGTAGAGCAAGAGGTATACGTAGGAGGTGAACTCTCCCGAAGAAAAGGTCGTGTGATCAACTACAACGCTACCGGTGAGGTGGGAATGCTGGGCAAAGCACTCGGACAATTCCGGATACATGGGGATATGGATCTGAATTTCCGCCTGTTCAAAGATACAGTGAACGTACATGCAAGAGCTTCTGTGACCAACCTGCTGCCTTCGTTCTATATGCGCCATTATCATTCCAATCATTTCTACTGGGACAACAATTTTGATAAAGAATTCCGTACGCGTGTAGAAGGGGAACTGAATATTGACAGATGGCGTACCCATCTGAAAGCGGGTGTAGAGAATATCAAGAACTATACGTATTTCGATCGCTCGGCCCTGCCGGAACAGGACGGGGGAAGTATTCAGGTAATCACCGCGATATTCAGCCAGAATTTTAAACTGGGAGCGTTCCATCTGGACAATGAAGTGATTTGGCAGGAGTCAAGCAACAAAAGCATCCTGCCACTGCCCCGCCTGTCTCTCTATCACAATCTCTATGTCGACACCAAACTGGCCAAAAAAGTATTGAGCCTGCAACTGGGAGCAGATGTACGTTATTTCACTAAATACTATGCTCCGACCTATCAGGCGGCCATACAGCAGTTCCACCTGCAATCCGAAGACGATAGGGTAGAGATCGGCGGATATCCGGTAGTGAATGTATATGCCAACCTGCATCTCAAACGTACGCGGTTCTTTGCCATGCTCTATCATGCCAATCAGGGGCTGGGGAATAACAAGTACTTCTTTGTCCCTCACTATCCGCTCAACCAACGTCTGTTGAAACTGGGTGTATCCTGGAATTTCTACGATTGATCCCTGCACGTATGAAAACTCTGAAAAACAAATATCTGAAGTATCTGATCCTGGGATTTATCTCAGCCGTCGTGGTTACTTTCTTCTGGCCCGGGAAAAAACAGAAAGTGATGGCGGAACGGGACTATCCCGAAATCGCGGCAGAAGGTATCATCCGCGGAGTTACCGAGTACAATGCGATAAGCTATTATGTAGAAGGAGATTCATTGGCCGGATTCTATCACGATATTTTCCGCGCGTTCGCACGTGACAAAGACCTGAAAGCCGAACTGGTACCGGAAATGAGTTTTGAGAAACGTCTCTCCGGACTCAGGTCGGGAGAGTTTGACGTGATCGCCTATGGTATTCCCATAACCAGCGAATGGAAAGATTCCCTGCTGTTTACCATTCCGCTGGCTCAGACCAAACAGATACTGGTACAACGAATACTCAATGAGGAGGATTCGGTAGCTATCAGCAGTCAGATAGATCTGGCAGGAAAGACACTCTATGTGGTGAAAGGTTCGCCGGCCATCCTCCGCATTCATAACCTGGCCAGTGAGATAGCGGATACGATCTATATCCAGCAGATAGAAGATTATGGAGCAGAACAGCTGATCGCTATGGTGGCACATGGAGATATAGATTTTGTGGTATGCGAAGAAAGTATAGCACAGACAATGACCGACTCTCTTTCCAACATAGATATCAGTACGGGTATTGGTTTCACTCAACTTTACGCATGGGCGGTCAGTAACCATTCTCCGGCCCTGTTAGATACCCTCAATCACTGGCTGGAGGATTTTATACCCAGCGCCGAATATAAAGAGCTGTACCAACGTTATTACTACAAAAAATAACTTACTTTCTACTTTTCCGGTTGCCCCACAGCAGGAGTACTATCTTATGATCTGTTAATAAAGCCCACAGCAAATAGACCATTTTCTTATCTCATCCCGAATATTTCCCCTGACGGGATCTTCATCAGAGGCTGCTGTAAGCCTCTCAACGATGATACATGTTCATAAAATCCCTATCCTAAGATCATTACGGAACCACAGTAACCTGTTTTTATCTGTATATTGTTAACTTAAGTAAAAATAAGATCAGGCAATTCTCTTACTGTAACCAGACAGTCGGCTCACTTGGGAAAATAATCCTGATATTGCGGCAAAACGGTAGTTACATTTCAGTTAACAGGTAGTCAGAGTACCGGATCATCCGGTTTCACTCACAGATAATTTAATTAGACTACCGGAGATAATACAGGTTTCACTATCAGATAATTCGATTAGACTACCGGATAATATCGGTTTCACTACCAGATAATTTGATTAGGCTACTGGATAATATCGGTTTCATTACTGGATAATACAGGTTTCCCCACTGGATAATCTGGTTAGAATACTGGATAATCTGGTTAGACTACCGGATAATTCAGTTTCCCTACCGGATAATTTCCATTCTTTCCTGCTTCCGGATACATAATATATAAAAAAGTCGTCACAACCTTTTTCAGTTGCAACGACTTCATGTGTATGTCTATCTCTCAACGAAAAGAGAGAAGGGGTCTCACTTACTTCTTACCTTCGAGTTGTTCCTTCAGAGCAGCCAGAGCGTCGATATCACCCAGAGTAGTAGAAGCAGCCTGGTTCTGAATAGCAGGAGAGCTGCCACCTTCTTCTCTCTTGTTTTTCTTCGCAGCCTTCTTTTCCGCTCTTTCTTCTGCTTTGGCAACATCTTCGAAGATACGGCTGTGAGAAAGGATAATGCGCTTGGCATCTTTATTGAATTCAATTACCTTGAACTCCAGTTTCTCATCCAGCTGTGCCTGTGATCCGTCTTCTTTCACCAGGTGTTTCGGAGTAGCGAAACCTTCCACACCATAAGGCAAAGAAACCACAGCACCCTTATCCAGCATTTCGATGATCGTACCTTCGTGTACAGAACCTACGGTAAATACAGTTTCGAATACATCCCATGGATTTTCTTCGAGCTGCTTGTGACCCAGGCTCAGGCGACGGTTTTCTTTATCGATCTCCAGAACCTGTACTTCGATGTCTGCACCGATCTGAGTAAATTCAGAAGGATGTTTCACTTTCTTCGTCCATGACAGGTCGGAAATGTGGATCAGTCCGTCTACTCCTTCTTCGATCTCTACAAATACACCGAAGTTGGTGAAGTTGCGTACTTTGGCCGTATGTTTGGAACCTACAGGATATTTTTCTTCGATGGTCTCCCATGGATCTTGTTTCAGTTGTTTGATGCCCAGAGACATTTTACGTTCTTCACGATCCAGGGTCAGGATGACAGCTTCTACTTCGTCGCCCACTTTCATGAAGTCCTGAGCAGAACGCAGGCGTTGTGACCATGACATTTCGGAAACGTGGATCAGACCTTCTACACCCGGAGCGATCTCGATGAACGCACCGTAATCTGCCATAACCACCACTTTTCCTTTCACTTTGTCACCCACTTTGAGTTCGGTATCCAAAGCATCCCATGGGTGCGGAGTCAGTTGTTTCAGACCCAGAGCGATACGTTTCTTCTCGTCGTCAAAGTCAAGGATAACCACGTTGAGTTTCTGGTCCAGTTCCACTACTTCTTTCGGATCGCTTACGCGGCCCCAGGAAAGGTCTGTGATGTGGATCAATCCGTCTACGCCACCCAGGTCGATGAACACTCCGTAAGAGGTAATATTCTTAACAGTTCCTTCCAGAACCTGTCCTTTTTCGAGTTTGCTGATAATTTCTTTCTTCTGCTGTTCCAGTTCGGCTTCGATAAGCGCTTTGTGTGAAACCACTACGTTCTTGAATTCCTGATTGATCTTCACCACCTTGAATTCCATCGTCTTTCCTACAAAGACATCGTAGTCGCGGATAGGTTTCACGTCGATCTGTGATCCGGGGAGGAACGCTTCGATTCCGAATACATCCACGATCATACCACCCTTGGTACGGCATTTGATATATCCTTTGATAATTTCTTCATTTTCCAGAGCGGCATTCACGCGATCCCAGGAACGGGAAGCACGGGCTTTTCTGTGCGACAGTACCAACTGTCCTTTTTTGTCTTCCTGATTTTCGATATATACCTCCACGGTATCTCCTACTTTGAGTTCAGGATTGTAACGGAATTCATTCAAAGGAATGATACTGTCAGATTTGTAACCGATATTCACAACCACTTCACGTTTGTTCATTCCGATTACAGTACCATCTACTACCTCGCGGTCGTTCACTTTGTTCAAAGTGCTGTCATACGCCTTTTCAAGGTCCTCGTGGCTGGCTTCAATGACGTTGTCACCGTTTTCATACGCATCCCAGTTGAAATCTTCAATAGGAGCAACGTTCTTTAAGTTTTCCATTAATAAATAATTGTTTTAAAAGACTTTAATTAAATAAGACATTATATAGAGATATAAATCGGGCGCAAAGATAAGATTTATTTTCCGTTCCGACAAATGATCCCGCCATTTTCCTTGTCTTTTTTTACAACAGATAAATGGTTCATTGTGATGTGCTTGCATACAGAAAAATTATTCTTTTGTATACATTTACAGGTGGTTTATCTGACTATCCTCTTCGGCCGCCTGATCCAGCTTTCCGCTCCATAAATACGCATTGGTTTCCTGTACCAGGACTCTTGAAAGCAACAGCAGGGACAAGAGATTAGGTATGGCCATCAGGGCATTCATACAATCGGCCAGATTCCACACCAGCGTAAGGTTCACAATAGCACCCAGATAAGAGATGGCGATAAAAAATACCCGATACACTACCATCCAGCGTTTCCCGCCGAGATACTCAATGGCTTTTTCTCCGTAATAAGACCATCCCAGAATGGTAGTGAAAGCGAATGTGGTGATACCTACCGAAAGAATAATGGGCCCTATCACAGGGATCTTATCGAAAGCAGCTTTGGTCAGAGCACCTCCCTGTACATAATCGATATCGGGATAGGCCAACACACTGCTCACCAGCACAATCCCTGTCAGGGCACAGATAACGACCGTATCCCAGAAAGTACCTGTGGAAGAGATAATAGCCTGCCGCACCGGATTCTTTGTTTTGGCCGCGGCAGCAACAATCGGTGCCGATCCCAGTCCGGATTCATTGGAAAAAAGTCCGCGCGCAATTCCATACCGCGCAGCCATCAGGATACTTCCTCCCACAAATCCTCCTGCGGCGGCTCTGGCCCCGAAAGCAGATTTCACAATAAGTACCAGTGCCTCCCATATATAATCCGCGTTGATCCACAATATAATAAGACAGCCTATTACATAAAAGACAGCCATCATCGGCACCAACGTGATGCATACCCGGGCAATACCCTTCACACCAAACACCACCACCAGAGCCAGGAATACGGAAACAAAGATCCCTGAAACATAAGGAGAGATGCCCCAGCTTTCATTCAGCAACAACGTAATGGAGTTGGCCTGTACCGTGTTGCCCAGTCCCAGAGAGGCAAACACTGTAAAGATACAAAACAGGACTGCCATCCATTTCATCTTCAACCCTTTTTCGAGAGCATACATGGGTCCGCCCAACATCTCACCGTTGGATGTCTGCACACGATATTTCACAGCCAGCAATCCTTCGGAATATTTGGTGGCGATCCCGAACACACCCGTAAGCCAGCACCAGAAGACAGCTCCCGGTCCGCCCAACGAAATGGCAGTAGCTACCCCTACGATATTCCCTGTACCAATGGTTCCGGCCAATGCCGTAGCCAGGGCACCAAACTGGCTCACATCCCCTTTCGCGTCATCGTCACGGGCAACGGAAAGACGTATCCCTGTCAGGATCTTGCGCTGCGGTACACGCAAAAGAATAGTCAGATAGACATGAGTACCCAATAACAACAGGATCATGGGCCATCCCCATAAATAATCACTCAACTCACTAAAAAAATACTCCAGCCATTCCATATATACAGTTCCGTATTTTATATCTGATCGCAAAGATAATCATCTAAGCCATATATCCATTACAGGTTGCATTCATTTATTCAGTATTTAGTATCAGAATCATAGCTTTTCAGGCAAAAACCCGGCTTTCTGTATGTATGGTGTCTTCCCGGAAATTCCCGGTCGGAAGCCTGCTTTTCAAATAAAACGTTTACCTTTGTAACACAACTCCGGTTGCCGGACGGAACATTTCTTTTGCAGGAAAAACCATTTTCCCGGCAGAGATCTCCGGTACCCGTGAGCAGGAACGATCATTGATGTTCAACGACAAAACCCTACGTTATGAAATATATAGGAGCACATGTAAGCGCGTCCGGTGGAGTAGAATACGCACCGCTGAACGCACAAAAAATAGGAGCAAACGCGTTCGCGCTTTTTACGCGCAACCAACGTCAGTGGAACAGCAAACCACTTACAGAGAAAAATATAGAACAGTTCCGGGAAAACTGTCAGAAATATGGTTTCCTGCCGGAATATATTTTGCCGCACGACGGATACCTGATCAACCTGGGCCATCCGGAGGAAGAGGGATTGAATAAAAGCCGGGAAGCTTTTTTCGACGAAATGCTTCGTTGTGAACAGTTGGGACTCCGTCTGCTTAATTTCCATCCCGGCAGTCACCTGAATAAGATCGCACCCGAAGCATCCCTGGCCCGGATAGCGGAAAGCATCAATATGGCTCTGGCAAAAACAAAAGGAGTGACAGCCGTTATCGAGAACACAGCCGGTCAGGGAAGCAACCTCGGAAATGAATTTGCTCACCTCCGGTATATTATCGACCGGATAGAAGACAAGAGCCGTGTAGGGGTGTGCCTGGATACCTGCCACACCTTTACAGCCGGATACGATATTGTAGGTGAGTATGACAGGGTATTCGATGAATTTGATAAGGAAATCGGCTTCTCCTACCTGAAAGGTATACACCTCAATGACACAAAAAAAGCATTAGGAACCCGTGTAGACCGTCACGAAGGATTGGGCAAAGGCTTTATCGGCGAAAGTTTCTTCGAACGTTTTATGAATGATCCGCGATTTGATGAGATGCCCATCATCCTTGAGACCCCGGACGAAGAGAGATGGGGCGAAGAGATCACCTGGTTGCGCAGCCTGGAAAAATAAAACAGATACAATATATATCCATACACATGCCGGATATACTTCGGATGGTATACCCGGCATGTTAGCTTCCTTTTCTTCCTGTTATCTTGTTACGGTTCGTTGGAACCTACCGGTGAAGCTGGTTCTTTGAGAATTGTTCTGGCAGGAGAAACCTCTGATGGAGAAACCTCGGATCAGGTAAGCAGAGCTGCCGCTATCAGCGATCTGAGTTATGAACACCGGGTGAATAATTTCACTGTATATGTATTCAACGCCGATACAGAGACCCTGGAGGCTACTGTAACCAGTAGCGGCGTATCCAGTACCGTCATTACCGGCCTTTCTACCGGATTCAAGAAAAAAGTAGTAGTGGCTGCCAACCTCCCGGTCGGTTATCCGGTATTTGACGAAGGAGAAGAATATTCCAAATTCCTGGAAACGGCCAGTGCCATTGACCTGGATAGTCAATCACCCGCACTGGCACAGAGCAACGGTCTGGTCATGTTTGGTGAAACCGAGTCTGATGTAGCACTTTCCGCAAGTAGTATGGTAAGCATTACTATACCGCTGAAACGTCTGGTGGCTAAAGTGACTTTGGGCAATGTGACAGTAAAACCTGCCGATTCTTACGACATCAATGAATTTGAGATCACCGGAGTATCTATCCAGAGGGCAGTAGCCAAAACCGATATCCTGGGAAGTCCGCTGACAGATGAAACTCAGACCTATGGTGGTGTGTTGGGTAGCTACAACTCTACACTCAAAAATTACCTTCTCGACGCGCTGAATCCGATTATTGAATCAGGAACAACCATGACCATGGGCAATTTCTTCTATGTACTTCCCAACCAGTCCAGCGAACATTGTACATTGCTCACTCTGGAAGGTACATACGATGGAGTGGTTCAATACTATCCGATCCGTATCAACTTCGAACAAACGTCCAATGTGAATACAGACGGTACGCTGGTATTGAGCAACAAAACTTACCGCATCAACCTCGAGCTCAACAACCTGGCAGAAGGTACCACCGATCCGGACCTTCCTCCTACGAAAGCCGATCTCAAAGTAAATGTCGAAGTAACAGACTGGGATCTGGAGATCGTACAAAACGAGACTTGGTAATCAAGCACTTCTCTCCTACTTCACAGCCGGTTGGCAGACCCGGCCGGCTGTTTCAGACAGGATGGTATTTAAACATTTAAATCCATAACGGATCATGAAATTTTATCTAAAACCCATTACATACCTATTCCTGCTTTCAGGGCTGCTACTCACAGGATGTATCAAGGGTTCCGATGACGATTGTCCGGACCCTGCACCACCCGTCCCTCCTACGGAAGATCCGCAACGGATGCTGATGATCACCGTAAGAGATGTACTGACCAGTGAAGACATCACATCCGTACAGCAGCTTGACAATGTATATCTCTACCTGTTCAACAGCCATGGAGAGCTGTATCAGACATACCAGCGCCCGGTTGACGATGTCAGGAACAGTGTGGCACTGGACATTACAGATACAGGTCTGACAGAAGGGTATGTCACTGTCTGGAGCAATCTGAGCGACCTGGTGACGATTGCCGAAAGCCAGACAAGAAGCCATATCAGCCACCTGACGCTGCACTTGAGTGAAAATCCGAACACACGTGGTTTCCTCATGTGCCCGGGTGATCTGTTTTTCGGTTATACCGCGTTCAACTTCGACGCAGATACCAGAGCTGAAGTGCAAACCCGATACATAGATGTAGCACGTAAAAATGCCAGGCTTCATATCACAGTCAAAGGATTGGAGTACCGGGAAGACCCGGAGGAATATTATTTCAAAATATCTCCTCTGTATGATGGATACGACTTCACTGGCCTTCCGCTTGGAAAAGAATTTAATACACGTGAAATGGGAATATTCAATACAGACTATGATTTTGTTTCTCCCGAACCTTACCTGATGATCCATGCGGAAAAGGGCCGGACCTATACAGACGATGCCTGTGTACATATCCACCTGATGCATACGGCAGACGATCAGGAAATGGCAGTAGCCATCAAAGATACAGAGGGGAACTACCTGCATTTCGAATCGGGTAAGACCACCAATGTGCTGATCGTGCTGGGTGAGAACGGAGCGCTCGAAGTAAGGACCGAAGTGACAGACTGGGACGAGATATACCAATGGACAATTTGGTAACAATATATAAAAGAAAAAACAAAGGGTTATGTATGTACCAGAAAAAATACTAAAATCAGTATTGCTTGCCATATGTATATGGGTCGGTCTGTGGTCATGTACGGACGATCAGCCCGATTCTTCACCGGTGATCACCGGAGATGAAGCCACGGTTACGCTGAGTATCCATACGCCTTCCGGCTCTCTGCCCAAAGCCACCCGAAGCAGCGAAGAAGATGAGTGTGCGATCTCTGCTGTCAAAGTATTGGTAATGGAGTTGAATGGCACCTCTTATCGCTTTCGCTATATGGTAGACGGAGAGCAGATCACACAGCATACAAGTAACAATCAATATACCACCTTCACTGCCAGGCTGAAAAATTCGGATGTACCTTTGAAACTGATCCTGATCGCCAATGCCAATGATGCTTTTACAGCCAATCAGTTAATAGCACTCAGCAGTGAAGAAGAAGTACGTAATTTGCTCAGCGATACCTTCTCACCGGAAACCATCACAGGCAAGTTGCCGATGTGGGGTGAAGTAAGTGTCAGTTCTTTACAGACCGATCAGACCAACGTGTTGTCGGCAACCTTGCTCCGGAGCATTGCGCGGGTAGATGTATTTAATGAAGTCGATAATAACGTCTCCGGACCATTTGCCATAAAAAGTCTTCATATATTCAGAGCGAACGACCAGATCGCTTCTATTCCGGACCCATCCACATTGGATCCGGGTTCCTCGCTCCGGGTAACAGCCCCTACTGTACCGTCGGGTGCTGCTTTCCGTTCTTCCTATTATACGAAAACCGTACAGGGAGATGCCACCTACATCAACAAGTTCTATGTACCTGAGGCAAAAGCCGTGACAGATACAAGCCAGCAGTTGCTGGGAACAACCTGTGTGGTAGTAGGGGGAGTATATGCAGACGATACGGAAGCTACATATTACCGTATCAACTTTAATTCTGGTATCGAAGGGCATCCTTTCGGTCAGATCCTGCGTAACCACAAATATATTTTCAACATTCTGGAAGTGAGTGGACGAGGATGGGAAACGCCGGAAGAAGCGGCCAATAACGAAGCCACTCTCATCACAGCTTCTGTGCAGATATGGGACGAGGCCACTTCGGAAATGTATTACAGCGATGGGGATAACTATCTGGGAATCTCTTCACGTAAGTTCACCCTGGCTTACCAAAAGGGTGCCGAAGAGATTGGGTATCTGCAGACCACTCAACCTTTTACAATACAGGCCCTGGATGACACCGGGAATCCTGCCGGACCTGCGATCAGCAGCAACGGAGAAAGTCTGCAAAATGGATTTTATGACCTGCAGATCGTCAAAAGCAGTGAAGACGGAGCAGATGTCTACCGACTGGTGATGACAGCCACGGATGACAACCTGACCGACAATACCTACTCCGGCAGATATCTGGTATCTACCCGATTCTGGAAATTTGAAGTGACCGTAGAACAACTCACCTATCTGGAGACATACAGGACCAGAGCAGTGAATGTACTCACGATTACCAGTCTGCCGGGCGACTTAGGGACTTCGGACGGAATATTCACAGACGGGGTCAGCGGTGATGCGATGCGAAGGGTATTGGAAAACAAAGCCAACTTCTCGCCGTCAGGTACCGTACCGATCAAAGAGATCATTGTTCACAGCTTTACCAATGATATGCTCAGCACATCCAATCAGGCTTACCTGGATATCCTGAGTAAAATGCTGGAACACGTAGAGGTCGTGCATCTGCCTGCGGATTGCACTCCATCTGTACAGGCCAGCCAACTGATCTACGACTGGTTGGAAGCCAAATACTACCGGGTATTGATCCTGGGGCTGGATGATCCTTCTACCAATGCCAATATGCGCCAATATTTCAATGCACTGGATGGTAACTGGCAATACAGCGAAAAAGCGGTAACCAGCCTGAGTACCACTCCATTCTGGGAAGACCGGCACGAGCCTTATTTCAACGGACCGTTTGGTCCGATCTCCGATGTCAGCAACGTAGAAGTAGTCATGGGTTATGTAAGTACGGATGTCGGGTATAACGACGGTTACAATTGGGATACTACGATTCCCCTTCTGGTGGTCAGCTCAGGACTTGACAACTCAGGAAAAATGACCCACGGTATCAATCAGGAGATGGGTGTATTCTATTGTGGAGAAAGTGAGATCACTTCGGCCCGCGGCCAGGCAATGAGTTCATCTGCGGCCGCCAATGGAACCGTAGACTCACCTTTTGATAGATTGATGGCCAATATCTGGGCGTGGATCATAGATCGTGTGGTCGTAGGTAAAGAGTAAACCGTACCAGATGTTTTATAAATAGATTGAAAGCCGCATGCAGAACGAAATTTACTTCAGCTCTGCTAAGGTGCAATCCTATATTCTATAAATAAAGAACAGACGTGCCCCTGCAGGGGCACGTC